>CBDUXZ010000428.1:0-2343 GCA_965371325.1 uncultured bacterium
CGCACGCTTAGCAAGCGTGTGCCTTCAGCCGCTCGGCCATCTCTCCGTTCAAACGAATGTTATCGTCAAAAAGAAGATGCGTGGCGGAGAGAGAGGGATTCGAACCCCCGGTACGGTTACCCGTACACCTGATTTCGAGTCAGGCGCCTTCAACCAGCTCGGCCATCTCTCCGGTAATAATCAGACGCTCTTTCGTTTCGCCGTCGATTTCCTGCCGGGTCGTTTGTTTACCCTGGAAGTCGGTATGCGCACATCCATGCAGGCCGCCTTGATGGCAAGGATCGAAGAGGCGGCCCTCGCGTCCGCCGCGCCCGTCACCGGACCTTCCGCCAGAAAGTTGATTTTCCCCGGCGCCGAGAATGCACGCTTTACACGGGCCGGCAGCTTCCGATTCCTGTTGACGGCTTTCAGGACATCCTCGCCACGAACTATCTTGATCACGACGCGATTGCCGTCGGGATGAACCTGGCAGATGTTCTTCTCACCGATGTTGAGAATCGGAACCGGCGTTCGACCGAGAGCAGAGACGATGCCGGCCCATTCGGATCCGTCTATGCGAACCGCTTCTTTCAGCGACTCGAAACAGGTTCGCGCTTTGGTTGACCACCCTTCGAGAGCTTCCTCGAGCGAAAGATCCGTGCCCAGCTTTGCCGCGTTCGCCATATGATTTCCCTTTGTCTTCTTATGTATGGCGCGCCCAGCAGGATTCGAACCTGCGACCTTTGCCTCCGCAGGGCAACGCTCTATCCATCTGAGCTATGGGCGCTTGACATCGATGGCGGAGAGAGGGGGATTCGAACCCCCGGTACGCTCTCACGTACACACGATTTCCAGTCGTGCACCTTCAGCCACTCGGTCATCTCTCCGCGGCGGTCCCTCCCCGGACCAGGCCCGGCGGAATGCCGCCTTCCTGGGTGTTCCTTCCGGGGGGCCGCACAATGCTAAAGGTGCCCTTCGCGGGCCGGGTATCGCGGAATTATTTGGCGGAGAGAGAGGGATTCGAACCCCCGAGGCTTTCGCCTAACGGTTTTCAAGACCGCCGCCTTCGACCGCTCGGCCATCTCTCCGCACATCAAGCCTGGGAGCCGGATCGATCTCGCAGATCCACGGCTCCCGGCGTTTGGACCGTAGGCCGGTTATCGCGTTTGATATGCGATGGTAGCCGGAAGGAACCCATGACTCGCCCCGACCGATTTTTTTAACATTCCCAGCAGGTTGCGTCAAGTAAAGGGGACGGATTCCGCGCCCCCTATGGACCGTTCCGGCATGCGAAGGCCGTCTGCAACAGCCCGCGGAGAACGCCCGCGGTCAAAGAATTTACGCTGAGATTCGGAAAACATGAAACCGAACTTTAGCGGCCGGGCTTCGCGATCACCTCCATGCCCATCGCCGGCACAAGCGCCTTGGGCACACGAATTGACCCGTCATGCTGCTGATTGTTCTCTAGGATGGCGGCCAGCGTCCGGCCGATTGCCAGTCCGGATCCATTCAGCGTGTGAACGAAGCGAGGCCTGGCCTTCTCTCCCTCGCGGAAACGAATGGCCGCCCGCCGCGCCTGGAAATCCTCGTAGTTCGAACAGGAGGAAACTTCGCGGTAGACCTTCTGGGCGGGAAACCACAGCTCGATGTCGTAGGTCTTGGTCGCCGCGAAGCCGAGGTCCCCCGTGCAAAGTTCTACCACGCGGTAGGGAAGATCGAGGCGCTTCAGCACCTCCTCCGCGTTCGAGGTCAACCGTTCCAGCGCTTCGTAGCTGTCCTCGGGGCGGACGAAATTCACCAGCTCGACCTTGTTGAACTGGTGAAGGCGCAAGAGGCCCCGCGTGTCTTTTCCCGCGGCCCCGGCCTCTTTTCGGAAGCAGGCGGAATACCCGACGTAGGTGATCGGTAGTGCGTTACTCGGCAGGATCTCGTCACGGTGGAAATTGGTCAGCGGCACTTCCGCCGTGGGGATGAGATGAAGCTCGAGTTCCTGGAGCTTGAACTGATCGTCCGCGAACTTCGGTAGCTGGCCGGTGGAAACCATACTCTCCGTATTCACGATAAAGGGCGGGAGGATCTCCGTGTAGCCGTGCTCCTGCACGTGCAGGTCGATCATGAAGTTCAGGAGCGCCCGCTCGAGCCGCGCGCCCGGGCCGACATTTACGACGAACCGTGCTCCGGAAATCTTGGCCGCTCGCTCGAAATCCACGATTCCGAGCCCCTCGGCGATGTCCCAGTGGTGCTTCGGGTCGAAGGCGAGGGTGGGCGGCTCTCCCGATCGGCGCACCTCCACGTTTCCCGACGCGTCGGGGCCTGTGGGAACGCTTTCGTGGGGGATATTCGGAATCCAGAGGGCACGTTCGG
>CBDUXZ010000429.1:0-2321 GCA_965371325.1 uncultured bacterium
GATGAAGAAGTCTGAGAGCAGGCTCGGGATGTGGATCAGCTACGTGGTCGTCCGGGCGGCCTTCACGCTGCTTCGGTTGTTCCCCTTTGCTCTTGCGCGCGCGTTGTCCGTCGGCGGTGCGCGGCTCGTCTTCCACCTCGACAGACGCCACCGCGAAATCGCGCTGGCGAACCTTCGGCTGGCCTTCCCGGAGAAGGACGACGCCTGGCGCCGGCGGGTGGCGCGCGCCAATTTCAGGCACTACGGTCTCATGGTCGCGGAGGTCTCGCACATGCACCTCTGGACGCCCGAGAACATCCGCGATCAGGTGACCTTCGAGAATTACGAGGTCTACAAGAAAGCGAAGGAGAAGAAACGGGGCTGTTTCTACGCGACCGCCCACTTCGGCAACTGGGAGCTGCTAGCCCACGCCCACGCACTGGTGGGGCGTCCCTTCAACGCCATTGTGCGCCCGGTGGACAACCCCTTGCTGGACGATTACTTCGAGCGCATGCGCACATCGACGGGAAACCGGATCATCGACAAGAAGCATGGTGGGGTTAAAGCGATGATCGCCGCGCTCCGCCGAAATGAAGACGTCGGTATCCTGATGGATCAGTATTCCCGGCGCTCAAAGGGTGTCTATGCCCCGCTCTTCGGCGTCCTGGCTTCAACGACGGCCGGTGTCGCGCTGATGGCGCTCCGGACGCGGACGCCGATCATCCCCGTCTTCATGGTGCGGGAGCCTGGACGCATGCGCTTCCGTGTGCTGGTCTTCCCGGAGATTGCGCCCCCGGACACGGGCGACAAAAAGGAAGACATCCGAGTGACCACGGAACTCATCAACGAGGCCCTCGAGCGGGTGGTCCGGATGTATCCCGATCACTGGCTGTGGGGGCATCGGCGGTGGAAGAAGAGTCCCGACATCGCGGGGAACCTCTACCAGGGGGGGAGGGTCGTCCGACGGCATGGTAGTCCCGTTCCTGAAGAGGCGGGCTGAGGGGGGCGCGGCGCGCCACGGGTAAGGTTTCAAGGCTTTCAACGGGCAAGGGGCAATCGATCCGATGCGGGAAAAACTTCGCAAGCTGCAGATGTGGCTGTCCTGCGCGGCCGTGCGGGGGGGGCTGGCGCTGCTGCGGCTCCTCCCATTCGGCCTGGCAAAGGCATTCTGCGTCGGTGTGGGGCGGCTGGTCTTCTACCTCGACAGGCGCCACCGCGAGATTTCACTGGTGAATCTGCGGCTGGCCTTT
The DNA here is from genome assembly GCA_965371325.1 of uncultured bacterium. Classification (GTDB taxonomy): domain Bacteria; phylum JAUYMQ01; class JAUYMQ01; order JAUYMQ01; family JAUYMQ01; genus CBDUXZ01. The sequence goes on from CBDUXZ010000429.1 coordinate 1,230, forward strand.
CCGGAGAAGGACGACGCCTGGCGGTGGAGCATGGCGCGCGGCAGTTTCGAGAACTACGGGCGCATGGCCGTGGAGGTCGCGAACCTCCATCTCTGGACGCCCGGTAACATCCGCGATTACGTCACTTTCGAAAACTACGAATTTTACGAGAAGGCGAAGGAAAAGGGGCGCGGCTGCTTCTACATGACGGCCCACTTCGGGAACTGGGAGCTGGCCGGTCAAGTGCAGCCGCTTTTCGGCCGTGTCGGCCATGTCGTCGTCCGCCCGCTGGACAACCCCTACCTCGATGCCTACCTCGCGCGGATGCGCACCTCGAACGGCACCCGCATCATCGACAAGAAGCACGGTGGGGTGAAGGCCATGATCACCGCCCTGCGGCGCAACGAGGACATTGCGATTCTCGTCGATCAGTACTCGCGCAGGTCGAAGGGCGTCCCCGTTCCGCTTTTCGGCGTCCTGGCCTCGACGACGGCCGGCGTCGCCGTGATGGCTCTCCGGACGCGTACGCCGATCCTCCCGTGTTTTACGATCCGCGAGCCGGGCAAGATGCGATTCCGCGCCGTTCTCCTCCCGGAGATCGAGCTCCCGGACACCGGCAACAAGAAGGAAGACATCCGCCTGACCACGGAGCGGATCAATGAGGCGCTCGAGCAGGCGATCCGGATGCGCCCGGATCACTGGTTGTGGGGGCACCGCCGGTGGAAGAGGAGCCCCGACATTGCTGGGAACCTGTATAACGGCGGGAAGATCATCCGGCGCCACGGCAAGCCCGTTCCGGAAGAGGCGGCCTGATGGGGCGTGTCGGGGTGTTCATCGACAGGGATGGAACGGTGAACGAAGAGGTCGGTTACCTGGATGACCTCGATCGCCTCCGGCTCATCCCCGGGGCCGCCAAGGCGGTCAGGCTTCTCAACGAGGCGGGCGTCGTGACAATCCTCGTTTCGAACCAGTCAGGGGTTGCGCGGGGTTATTTCCCGGAGAGCCTGGTGAAGGAGGTTCACGCCGGGCTGGAGCGCATCCTCGGCGCGGAGGGTGCACGTCTCGACGCGATCTATTATTGTCCCCATCACCCGGATTTCGGCCCCCCCGGAC
>CBDUXZ010000430.1:0-2318 GCA_965371325.1 uncultured bacterium
CCCGGAGCCCGGATCGAGCATTAGGATCAGGCCGCCCCCGCGGCGCACGTAGTCGCGGAGGAGATCGGCCTCGAACAGGAGAAAATCCTTCTTCGGGCCTCCCACCACAATCGCCGCTGCGTCGTCGGGAATCTCCGGCGTGGTCAGGAGGGTGATCGGTTCGGCGGGGAAGTTCGAGCTTTCAACGCCGCGGCGCACGGCGTTGTACATCCCCCGCCCCTCGCCTTCGAGGGGGTGCTCCCCGTGGCCGGCCGTGAAGTAGATCTTCCGGACCTCGTTGATCATCAGATCCCGAAGGCCGGTGGTGAGCGCCTGCTCCGTCGGTTCCGTGACCATGTGCCTCTTCGTTCCGGAAACGAGAACCGTGGTGCCGAAGGTCGTGACCTCGTACCGTTGCGCAACGCCGGGGCTCCTCTCCGCATCGACGATCTCGTAGGAGAAGCGCTGGTTCGCGACGTGATAGTTCTCGAGCAGGTTGCGCATGGCGGCGTGGCCGTCCCCCTCGTGATCGGGGAACGCGACGGCCCGGACGTCCTCCTTCAGCGCTGCCAGAGTGCCGATGGTCTCGCCGGAAAGGCTCTGGGAGCCAACGTCCGTCAGATCGAAACGGCGGGGGAAGCGCTCGAAAAAGAGCCCGATGAAAACGAGAATTCCCGCGAAGGCGATGAGCGCGAGGGCGGTGCTTGCACCGGTGCGGACGCGACGGCTACGGCCAAAGGGCATCGTCTAACCCCGCCAGCGTGTGACTTCGAGGACCCGAAGCGTCCCGAAGAGGAAGAAGGCGCTGAAGAGCAGGTAGAAGGCGACGTCCCTCAAGTCGATAACCCCGCGCGTGAAGCCGTCGAAGTGCTCCAGAATCGAAATGTACGAAACCATCCCGCCCGCCCCGGCGCCGGAGAACTCCCCCACGAAGCCGATGAGCCAGAAGCCCAGAAGCGCGCCGAAGGAGGCGACGGCGGCGACGATCTGGTTTTCGGTCAGGGATGACATGAAAACGCCGATGCTGAGGAACGAAACTCCGAGCAGGAAAAGCCCCAGGTAGATCGTGAGCACCACGCCGGGATCCACCGGCGTTAGTGTGGCCAGGAAGACGATGCAGGGCAGGGTGCCCGCGAGAACGATCAGAAACACCGTCAGCACCGCGGCCAGCTTCCCGAAGAGCATCCCCAAATCGCGCAGGGGATAGGTGAAGAGGAGCTCAATCGTCCCTGATTTTCGCTCCTCCGCGAACAGGCGCATCGTGAGGAGCGGCATCACGAGCAGCATGACAACGCTCGTGTTGTGGAAGAGCGGCGTGAGCACCACATCGGTCGCGTTAAGCTGCGACGCTATCATCGGATTCTGGGCCTGGAGCGAGTAGAAATTGTAGGCCAGGACCCCGGCGAGGTAGAGGTAGCCGAAGAGCGCGAGGAACACGAAGGCGACCACGTAGAAGATCGCCGACTGGAAGTAGGAGGTCAGCTCCCGCCGGTAGACCGCGCCAAAACCCGTCATGCCGCCTCCCGCTCATCGGTGACCAGCTGCAGGAACACGTCTTCCAGGCTCACGTCCCCGGCGCGCAGCTCGAGCAAATCCCACCCGCCTCCGACCACCGCGCGGGCCACCTCCGCGCGCAACTCCTCGCGCGAGTCACCGTCGATCTCGAAAGCGCCGTCCGTAACCGCGACGCCCTTGACGCCCGGCAGGGCCGCGAGCGCGGTGCGGATCTCCTCCACCGCTCCAGCCGCCCGCACGATGAGCTTCCCGCTTCCCCCCATCCGGTTCACCAGGTTCGCGGGTGTGTCGCTGGCGAGGACGCGGCCGCGGTTGATGATGATCACGCGATTGCACACCTGGCTAACCTCGGGAAGGATGTGACTTGAAAGGAGGATCGTCCGTTCTCCCGCGAGATTCTTGATGAGAGAGCGAATCTCGATGATCTGCGTCGGGTCGAGGCCGATGGTGGGCTCGTCCAGAAGGAGAACCGGCGGATCCCCGATGAGCGCCTGGGCCAGGCCGACGCGCTGGCGATACCCCTTGGAGAGGTGCCCCACGATGCGATCGGCGACCGCCTCGATCCCGCAGAGCGACATCACCCGGTCGATCTCGCCGGAGCGTTTGCCGGTGGGAACGGCCTTGGCGCGTGCCGCGAAGGCCAGGAAGCCCCGCGCTGTAAGCTCCGTGTAGAGCGGGTTGCTCTCGGGCAGGTAGCCTATTCGCCGCCGGACCTCGAGGGGCGCCTCTGCGCAGTCAATTCCGTCCACCCGCGCCGTGCCGGAACTCGCGGGCATGAAGCAGGTGAGGACGCGCATCGTGGTCGTCTTCCCGGCGCCGTTGGG
>CBDUXZ010000431.1:0-2298 GCA_965371325.1 uncultured bacterium
CCTCTGACCCCCGCGTTCCGCGGGGGCTCCTTTTTCCGGGCCGTCGAAGAGATCATGGGCCCGGGCTATTCGGCCCGGGAGGAAGATTGTGTTTTGTACGCAGAAGGCGGTCGCGATTGTAGCGCGCTTCGATTGAACGGGGGTCCGTTTCGAGGACCTTCTCGTAGGCACGCAGGGCGTCTTCGGGCGCCCCCTTCTTCTCCGCGAGAACGCCCAGGAGCAGCAGCGCATCCGTGGAGTCGGGATTGCGCGCGTGCGCCTGCCAGATCGGTTCCGCCGCCTGATCCGTGAAACCGAGGCGAAGGAGGATTGTGCCGTAGGCCAGCGCCGGCCGGAGATCCGGCACGGCTTCTACCGCGAGGACTGTTCTGACTGTGTGCGCGAGGGGGGTGGTTGGCGTCTCGGGCCACCGGAAGAGGGGTGGGGGCCGTTTCGCGATGGCTATTTCGTCCGCTTCAATCACGGCAAACGACGTGCTCTCCCGTCGCACGAAGACGAGGCCTCTTGGATCCAGATGCACGAGCGCCCAATCCGGATCGTCAGCAAGCCGGGTGACAAGCCCCACGTTCACCGGGACCGTGTGATCGAGCAGGACGTAATCGAAGGAAACCTTCGCGTCGAGGGCGCGCCAGCCCTCCGCCGTCCGGACGGCCCGGCTGTATGCAAGAAGGCGGGAAGGCGGTACCGCCTCCAGTCTTGAATCGATAAATGCACGCCGCTCCGGGAATGCCCGCCAGATAAAATAGCCCCCCGTATCGATATCATTGAATGCTGTCCCTTTCAGATTACTCGCCATCGCGTAGTCGATCGCTTCTTCGACCAGCGCCGTCCTATCAACGCCGCCCCCGAAGCGCCTGTCGAGGCCGTCACGCGCGTAGAAGCGCCCGCCGGCTGCATCACGCGCCACGAAGATCATCGCGCCTATTACCACCATCGAGACAAGCGCGCCGGCCGCGCGGCGGATCTTCCCCCCCGGCACGACACGCTGAAGCCGTTCCACCAGCACGGCAAACTGGATGCCGATGAGCGGGAGCGCCGCCAGAACAAAGAACGGGACGTTTCGCCGGGCGGTCGCCGACAGGGCGAAGAGTGCACCCGTAAGAAGAAGAAGCGAGGTGTCCACGCGGGGGAGGGTGAACAGGATCACCGCCCCCAGGAGCGCGGCGAAGAGATGGAAGCCGCGGATGGCCGTGGTCACACGGAATTTCGAGAAGGGACTCTGGAACTCGGCGATGGCGATCTGCGGGTTGTCGAGCTGGCCGAGCAGCGTGAAGGGGTGGAGCGCCCCCGCGATGCCATAGGGTGTCGCCGAGAGCGCCGCGGCGCAGGCGATACCGGTGACAAGGAGCGCCAGGAGATCGCGGCGGCCTGGCGGCGGGAGATCCCTGGAAGCGAGGGTGCTTTTACAGCGACGCGTCCGGACGGATTCGCCCGCGAGAAATGCGATCACCGCGATCAGACCGAGAACCGCGAGGGCGTGAAAATTGGCCCAGAGAATCTGGGCGCCGATCAAGGCGAAGAGCGGCGCGGCTGAAGGCCTCTTCCGCCAGCGCATCAGAAGAGCCAGCTGAATGACGAAGAAGAGGAAGGAGAAGATCTCGGGCCGCTCCGACATACGCTCGCTCGACGCAACGACACCGAGGGCGAGCAAGGGGAGAAGCGCGAGAAATTTTCCCCTCGGCGTAGCAAGGCGCGCGGCGAGAAACCAGCAGGCCCCGCCGACCAGGACCTTCAGGGCAACCAGGCCTTGGGGCCCGGTGGCGCGCCAGATCTTATAGAGAAGAACCTGAAAGCCCCACTGGTGATCGATCCAGGGATAGTCGGCCGCCTGCGCGAAGGTGTTCGTGCGCGGAACCGCACCTTCGGTGAGGATGTACCAGCCGCTCTTGAGATGCCACCAGAGATCGGGATCGCGCAGGGGGGCGTAGAGAAAGACGAAGACGAGAAGCGCGAGCGCCGAGGCCCCGAGGATCGACAGGGCGCGCGCGATTGGCGCGGGGTGGCCGTCGGGAGATCCCGGGGCACGTCCCGGGGCGTGCATGGGCGAAAGGGTCAGGGATTGGCCAGGACGGTCACGCAACCGACCGCACCTGGGCCGCCAAGGTTGTGGGCGAGACCGACCTGCGCGTTTTCCACCTGGCGAGCGCCGACGCGGTGCTGAAGTTGCCGCGTGATCTCGTAGATCATCCGCACGCCCGTTCCGCCGATGGGGTGGCCGGAAGACTTCAGCCCCCCGCTCGGGTTCACGGGAAGCTTCCCGCCGATTGCGGAGTGCCCCTCCTCGATGAAACGCCCGCC
>CBDUXZ010000432.1:0-2294 GCA_965371325.1 uncultured bacterium
AGTGGGCCTTCTCAAGCAATGGTCTTGGCCCGGCAATGTTCGTGAGCTCGAGAATCTCCTCAAGCGCGCTATGGCGCTTTCAAGCCATGACGTGCTTCTCCCTTCCGACATCTCACCGCTTCTCTCGCCCCCCGAGTGGAGGTCGGTAGAGGGCGACCATACGCTCGATGAGATGACGCGCGTGCGCATCGAGGAGATTCTGGAGCGTACCGACCTGAGCAAGACGGGCAATCTCCACCAGGAAACGCTCCGCCTTGTGGAGAAACCTTTGATTGAGATGGTGCTCGCAAAGGTCGGCGGGAATCAGGTGCGTGCTGCTTCCTTGCTCGGTATCAACAGAAACACCCTGCGAAAAAAGATCCTCGATCTGAAGATCGAAGTGAAAAAATGACGCCAAATCTCCCGGGCAACCCGAACATCCGAGCCGATTCGTGACATCCGCAGCCCTCCAGCTCGGCATCTACAGCGTCATGATCGTCGTGGCCACACTTGTGGGAACGGCCATCCCCCTCCTGCGCAGCTGGACGGACACGCAGTTCCGGATGCTCCTTGGTTTCGCCGCCGGGGTCCTTCTGGGGGCCGCTTTCCTTCATATGGCGCCCGAAGCTTTTCGGATCATCGGTGGTCGCACGGGTATTTTCATCCTGGCCGGCTTTCTCAGCCTTTATATCATGGAAAAGTACGTCGCCGTTCACATCTGTGAAGCGCGCGGCTGCGACGTGCATGAGTTCGGTACCCTCGGTTGGGCCGCCTTCACGGGCCTCTCGGTTCACGGCTTGATGGACGGGATCGCGCTTGGCGCCGCCGTTCTTCTCTCCACCGGCCCGGACGGGACGGAGGTCCTGCAGCACCGCACCCTCGGAGTGATCGTTTTCCTGGCGATCTTCGCCCACAAGGGACCTTCTGCTCTCGCCCTGGCAAGCATTCTCAAGGAAGAGAAGCGTGGGACAAAACAGATCCTCCTCATGAATGTTGGATTCGCCCTGATGACGCCGCTCGGTGCGCTTATTACACTTTCATCGCTCCCGCTGCTGAACACCCAGGCCGTCGGGATCGCGACCGCCTTGTCAGTCGGCACCTTCCTCCCCATCGCCCTCTCCGATCTCCTTCCGGAAGTACACAAGCACCTCGGAAATCGGAATCGCAATCTGCTGGCGTTTCTCGGGGGCCTGGCGATGATGGTGGCGGTGCAAATCATGGAGTAGTGTTTTGGAGCGTCGCGCCTGGACCGGTCTGCACGTCATTGCCGACGCCGGGGCGCGGTCTTCGCGCCTGTCCGCAGAGATCGCCGCCGCCGCGCTGGCGGGCGGGGCAAGCATCATTCAGGTCCGCCTCAAGGGCGGATCGGCGCGCGCTCTTTATGACGCAGCGTCAAACGTGGCGCATGTGGTGCGTGGGTATCCGGCCGCCCGTCTTGTGGTCAATGACCGTCTGGATGTCGCAAAGGCCGTCGGCGCCGATGCCGTGCACCTCGGCCAGGAAGATCTCTCTCCCGGCGACGCCGAAGCGGTCATCGCGCTCTCGGATTGCCGGCTCGCTTACGGCCTTTCGACCCACGGCCTCGCGGAGGCCCGGCGCGCTGAAGAAAAAGGGGCCGCCTACATCGGTTTCGGGCCTGTCTTCTCCACGGGTTCAAAAGCCGATGCGCTGTCCCCCCGGGGGCTTGACCGCCTCGCCGAGGTCTGCCAGGCGGTCAACATCCCGGTCATCGCCGTCGGCGGGATCGACCTCGCGGGAGCAAAAGGCGCGGCCGCCGCCGGGGCTGCAGGTGTGGCGGTGATCTCCGCGGTTGCAGACGCGAGCGACATGGCGGGAGCGACGCAATCGCTCGCGGCGCTCTTCGGGGCGAACGGATGATGTCTGGAAAGAAGTGGAGGCCACGGGGACGATGATGTTGAATGGGGGACGGCGCAGATCACTCCGGGCAATTTTCCGGCTGGGGGGACTCCTGATCCTTGCCCTCTCGTTTTCCGCCTGCCGCGGAGACGACGGGGGTAACAGAAACTCGGGGTATATCGCTGTTCACGTGGATGCGCGCGAGGCGATCGCCGCCTACGAAAACCAGGATCAGGAGCGGCTGGCGCAAGCTCTGAGCCGATTGGGCGAGATCAGCGAACGGCCCGATCTTCTCACGTCACAAAGCATGATCCGCAAGGTGGAGATTTCGAAGGGCGGCCGCTATCACGTTCTCCTTTACGGCGAATCGCTCGGAGGCTCCAAGCTTCTTCTGTTCAACCCGCGCACGGGACGATAGCTTCAGGGCCTCCGGGGGTACGGAGAGAGCTTCACCTACG
>CBDUXZ010000433.1:0-2289 GCA_965371325.1 uncultured bacterium
GGCGAGCCCCGAGGCCATTGCCTACAACAAGGCCGTCTACGACGCGGAGATCAATTTCGCCGATGATCAGATCGGGCGGGTTCTGGATTACCTCGAGGAAGCCGGTCTCGCCGACGACACGATCGTCGTGTTTACCTCCGATCACGGCGAGCAGTTCTACGAGCACGGGCAGCGGCTCCACTCGAAGACCCTCTATAATGAAGAGATCCACGTGCCACTGATCATAAAGGCGCCCGGGCGCTTGCCCCGCAGGGTGGCCGAGCGCGTCCGGGGCCTGGACATTTACCGAACGCTCCTCTCGCTTGCGGATCTCCCCGGCCGGCCGTCAGTGGTGGCGATGGCGGCGGAGATAGAAACCCAGGCGATGGGCGCGTCGCTCGTTCCTCTCATGAACGGAGGATCTCTTCCGGAAAATCTGAGCGGGACGGTCTACAGCTCTCTCGACATGGACAGCGTAGCCAAGGAAGCGTACTTCGAGGGGGAGTGGAAGCTCATTCAGAACATCGCCAGAGGGGATGATCTCGAAAGGCCCCCTGTGGAGCTCTATAACCTCGCGGAGGATCCGGGCGAGCGGAACGATCTCGCCTCCCGTGAAACGGATCAGCGCAATCGGCTCTCCGTCCGCGAAGCGAAGGGAAGGACGTTATTAGCGGACCGTGCGGTCTCGGGCGTGGAGAATAAACCCCTCTCCAAAAGCGAGATCGAGAAGCTCAAGGCGCTTGGATACATCAATCGGTGACGCGGGAGGCGGCGGATTGATAACAAGGTCTCCGTTCTTCCGATAACCACCCCCACTTTCCGGGTCGATCGCGTGGCTTCTCCGCCCTACGTCCATCTGCTGCGTGGCAGGGAGAAGTACCTTCTCCGCACCCGTGTGGCGGAGCCTGCGCTCCGGTGCACCCTCGGGGCGATTGCCGCCGCTCGCCGGAAAGCGCGGGGGCATGCGTCCCTCGCCGACATCCGCTCTCCCGCCCGCCTCCTGGTCGTTCATCGCATTCGGATCGGCGACGCGGTCGTCATTACCCCTCTTCTTCGCGCGCTCAAGGCGCGTTTTCCCGAAACGGAGCTGACCCTCGTTGCTTCGCCCGTCGTCGCCGATTTCATGCGCCGAGCCCCCGGTGTGGATCGGGTCATCGCTTTCGCGCCCCGGCGGGGGGAAGGCGGGCGCCGTGCGGCTGTTCGCGCGGCGGAAATGGTCGGACCTTCCGGGCTTGCGTTCGTCCTGGACTTTACGCCGGGGAGTGTGCGCATTGCCCGTCGCGCCGGTGCCGCCGTCCGCATCGGCTACGACGACCATGGGCGCGGTTTCGGGCTTACCCACACGCTTCCATGGCCGGCCGAATGGGCCCGCGCTACCGGCGACTACCCGGCGGGTCTCACGCCCCGTCACCAGGCGGAACGCTGGCTGGCCCTGGGCACGCTTGTGGGCGCAAGCGAAGCGGATCCGCAGCCGCGTCTTACCGTCGACCGCGAGGCGGCCTGGGAGAGTCTTCTTCCCGGCGCCGGGTTCCCGGAGGACGCCCGGGTTCTCCTCATTCATCCCGGAAGCGATCCGTCCTACCGGTGGCGGCCCGAGCGGTGGGCGGAGATCACGGATGCCCTGTCGCAGCGTCACGGCCTCCGCGTGGTGATATCAGGCGGTCCGGAAGACACGGAGGTGGTCGACCGGGTCAGGGGTTTGCTGAAAACCGAAGCCTTCGACTTGCTCAAAGCCGGTCTCGTGACCGCCCTCGACATCGCGGGGCGCGCCGAGCTGGTTGTGACCGTTGATACCTGCCTGGCCCATTTCGCGTCGGCGGCCGGAACGCCCGCGATCGTGCTTTCCGGACCGGCGGATCCGCGTATCTGGCGTCCCTACGGCAAGGCGCATATCGTGATGAGCGATCCCGCGGCCCGGTGCGGCGGTTGCAAGCAGCCCCGTTGCGTTCTTCCGAGCCATCTGTGCATGGACGGCATCGAGGCCGCGGCGGTGCTTCGTGCCGCTCGGGGCATTCTGGCGCGCGGGGATAGGACGTGATGCGCATTCTCTACCTTGCAAACGAGGAGATCCCCGGCCGAATGGGGGGGAGTGTCCACGCCTGGGAGGTTGCGCGCGGTCTGGCGCAGCGCGGTCACCCCGTCACGGCGCTCGTTCACAGAGGCGAGGGACAGGAGGCGCGGTGTGAGCGGGAAGGCGTCGTCATCATCCGGGAGAACCTGAAGCTCCGCGGAAAGATGGTTCCCCTCCGGGGATTGCGTGCCGCGGCGCGTCTGGCCCGGACGGCGGACGTCGTCATGGAGCGTTATCTG
>CBDUXZ010000434.1:0-2285 GCA_965371325.1 uncultured bacterium
TCGAGTATTGCGATCGAACCGTTTCCATGCACGAGGCGGCGCGGCGGGCCGTCGAAAAGCTGAAGGAAGCCTAGGGCATGTCGATTCTCATCACGGAAGACTCCACTTTTATCATTCAGGGGATTACCGGCCGCGAAGCGGTGAACACCACGCGTGAATGCCTCGATTACGGATCGAAGGTCGTCGGGGGCGTGACGCCCGGTCGAAAGGGACGCGACGTCTACGGCGTTCCCGTGTACGACACGGTAGCGGAGATCACGCGCAAGAGACGTGTGGACGGCACCGTCATCGCGGTTCCCGCCCCCTTCGTTCGCGACGCGGCCTTCGAGGCGATCGAGGCGGGCATCAAGATCATCGTCATCGTCACCGAGCGCATACCGCGCGGCGAGGTCGCTCAGCTTGTGGAGCTGGCCGGGATGCGGGGGGCGCGCGTCATCGGACCGAACTGCCTCGGGATCCTCTCCCCCGGCGAGGCGAAGATGGGCGCCCTTGGCGGCCGGGCAGACGACGTGAAGAAGGCTTTCAAGAAGGGTCCCATCGGCATCATGAGCCGTTCCGGTGGCATGACCACGGAGATTTCAAGCACGCTCTCCGCGGCCGGCCTCGGGCAGAGCACAGCTGTCTCCATCGGAGGCGACGCCATCATCGGCTCTTCTTACGCCGATCTCATGCCTCTCTACGAAGCCGACCCCGAGACAAGGGCCATCGTCATTTACAGCGAGCCGGGCGGTCAGATGGAGGCCCAGCTTGCCGGCTGGGTGAAGGAGAACAATTCGCGGCTCCCTGTTGTGGCTTTCATGGCGGGGAGGTTCATGGACGAGATGCCCGGCATGCGCTTCGGCCACGCCGGGACGATCGTCGAGGGGAAGGCCGACACCGCAGAGGAGAAGATCCGGCGTCTGCAGGCGGCCGGCATCACCGTGGCGGAGGAGATCTCCGAGATTCCCGGCCTTGTCAAGCAGCGCCTCGCGGAAGTAGCCAACTGAGCGAGGGCCGACAAGACTCTTAATGAGGTCTACTGATCATGGCGATGTTCATCAAGGTGGAGATCGATCCCGAAACCGCGGGCGACGCTGCGCTCTCGAAGAAGCTCGTCGAGGTCTGCCCTGTGAACATTTTCAGTCTCGATGAGAAGCAAAGCCTTACCATCGTCGAGGACAATCTCGACGAGTGCACGCTCTGCGATCTCTGCCTCCAGGCTGTCCCCGATGGCGGCGTCCGCGTGATCAAGCTTTACGAATAAGGGGACGCGGATCGGCGGGAGCCTCGCCCTCCCGAAGGTCTTCGCAATGACAAGTCCGTTTGACGCGCCTTTCGGCCGCCGCGTAAGATACGCCTTCCTGCCATCACCCATAGGGCGCCACAAAGCATGGAACTCCCTTTCCTGAAGCACGATCACGTCACCGTCCGGGGCGCGCGAATTCACTACGTTTCCGCTGGAGAGGGGGAACCCGTCCTTCTCCTCCATGGTTTTCCCCAGACCTGGTACTGCTGGCGGCGTGTGATCCCGGCCCTCTCGAAGCGCTTTCGCGTCATCGCTCCGGATCTGAAGGGCTATGGCGATTCCGACAAGCCCCGCCGCTCCTACGATTTAACAACGCTGAGTAATGAGTGGGGCGAGTTCATGAACGCCCTGGACATCGATCGCTTCGATCTCGTCGGCCATGACTGGGGCGGGATCATTGCCTGGCGAATGGCCCTCGACTATCCGGAACGGCTGCGGCGGTTGGTCATTCTGAACGCCCCTTTCCGGAAGTGGCGCCCCCGGGCCTACGTGTTCTTCTTCTGTACGCCCTTCCTTCCAGAATTAATTTTTCGCCGATGGAGCGACGCCGTCATGGAAGAGGTTCTGCTGAAGGCGACCTACGATTTCGAGCGCACTTACACCGCGGAGAACCTCAAGACCTACCAGGAGGCCTTCCGGCGACCGGGCGTTCACAAGGCCGCCCTCGCCTATTACCGCTCGGCCTGGCGCGGCGTGAAGCAGCTATACGTCGACCGGAACAAGAAGATCGAAGTGCCAACCCTCGTTATCTGGAGCGTTTCGGATCCGGCGTTGCCGGTTGGTCTGACCTTCGGTCTCGAGAAAGAAGTGCGCGACCTCCGAATACGCTACGTGCCGATGTCGGGGCACTTCGTGCAGGAGGAGCAACCCGAAGCGGTGAACGATCACCTTCTTTCGTTTCTTGCCACCCCTCGGGCTGCCGCAACGCCCAGGGCCGAAGCGGAACCCACTCTCCGAGGCATCTGAAGGGAGACATCTTGCAGGAGAAATTCATCGAGGT
>CBDUXZ010000435.1:0-2284 GCA_965371325.1 uncultured bacterium
GCCGAGCCGGTCCATCACGCCGGGGCGGAACTGCTCGATCAGGATATCGAACTTCTTTGCGAGGTGAAGAAGCAGCGAGACCCCTTCGGGGTGCTTGAGATTGATGGTGATGCTCTTCTTGTTTCGGTTCAGGGCATGGAAGTGGCAGCTCAGATTGCCGAGCAGGGGGGGCGCCCACCGGCCGTAGTCGCCGCCGTTGGGATCCTCGACCTTCACGACCTCCGCTCCCATGTCCGCAAGCAGGAGGGTTCCGAAGGGGCCCGGCAGGAGGCGCGAGAGATCCAGGATCTTGATTCCGGAAAGTGGTCCAGGCATGAGCTTCCTTCAGTGGTCCAGTTCATAAGTACGGTGACGTATCGGCTGCCCAGGCGTTAGCGTACTTAATGAATCGGGCCACTTTTAGTGCGGCCCTGGGCGTCAGCCTCCCAGAACCTCCTGGAGCTTCATGGCGAGGACCATGTTGCCGCCCACTTTCAGCCGGCCCGACATGAAAGCCAGCTGGCCGTGAAGCTTCCCGAGAACGATGTCGACGAAATCCTTGTCCGATATCGTGAACGTGCAGCCCGGGGCGCGCGCGGGCCCTTCCTTCGCCTCGGGCGCCGTGCAATCCACGGTCCAGGTTCCCCCCAGCTCGCCGGTGATGTTGAACTGGTAGACCGCGTTGATCGACTTTGCCTTGTCCGGATTGGACTTCACGCGCTTGTCGATCTCCTCGAATATTTCAAGTGGCGTGGGATCGGGCACCGTCTCTTCTCTCCTCCGAGCTTGCGGCTCACCTCTAGCCCTTGAAGGCGTCCTTGATCTCGGGCTTGGACATGCCGAGGGGGGCTGTCGCGAACACCAGCGCAAGCACTCCGAAGACTATCCGGGCCGTCGTGCTTTCGAGCGCCAAGTCTTCCGGTAACAGGCTCAGGGCAAAGATCACGGCGATGACGGCCAACAAGATGCTCTGCAGATTGAACAGGGTGCGCCCCCATGGCTTCAGGCGCCATAGACCGAAAAAGACGCAGAGGTTGCTGACGCTGAGGATGGTCAACAAACCGGCGGGGATCACGACGTCCGCATCGTATTCCCAGAAGTGCCAGGCGCTCCCCCCCTCGTGTGGATTTGAGCCGGTGATGACGATGAGGTTGATGAAGGTGAACACAAGGCCGAAGAAGAGGTTCAGGATTGCATTGAAGGTAACGATGCCGGGTCGCTTCATGAAAGTCTCCCCTTCCCTGCCCGCGTTGTCCGACGACTGTCAGCGAAAAGCGCGGCTCCGCCGTCGGCCGTGGGCTCAGTTGATGGTTACGCGGATAGGGTGGTCGATGATGTCGAGAAACGCCTTTTCCTTCCCCGGTGTGTAGTGGGGGGGATAGAATTGATAGTAGTAGACGGTGTGGATCCCGCGGCCGACGCTTTCCCATTCAACGAAGCGGAATCCGCCCATGGGCAGGGATCCCTTGATCCACTCGGGACGATTTTTCTTGTTCCCGTCCCCTTTGTAATGCTCGGGCTCCACGCCGTCGGTGAGATCGTCCAGAAGGAGTCCAATGATCTTTGTCGAGAAGCTCCTCGGGGGTCGCACAGTGAAAAACGCGGCGCCGGCGCCCATGGCCGTGGCGTCGTATCCGGCAAATGCCCCTCTCACATCCTCGCTGTTGTAGCCCCTCTCGACTTCGCTCATCTTGCCGTCGACCTGGGTCCACGTATCGGGCGTATTCGAGTTGTAGCCCCTTACGCCGCCGGCCGGATCGAAGTTGTAGTCGTGGGACGTGTCGAGCTCGATGTTCGAGAAGGCCCATGTGGGCTTGAAGGGGAGATTGATCGGGACGGGGATCTCGATCCATTCCGGATAGAAGACATAGTTCACCGTCGCTCCCGGTGCCGGGAGCTTCCAGATCAGCTGCAGGTTCACCTTCAGCACCCGGAGAACGCGCACCGGGCCGTCCTTGTATCCGTACACCTTCACGAGGAAGTTCTCTTCCGTGCGATCGAGGCGGGGCGCGAAGCCCAGCGCGAGCCACCGCTTCAGGCTCTGGATGACCCGGATCTTCAACTTGTCCAGGTGGTTGATACCGTCTCCCCCCGCCACCTTTGAAACCGCAAGATGGTTATAGTCGAGTCCGGAGCTGCTCTTCAGCCATCCCATCTCGTAATTGGTTGCGCGGATGAGACTTCCTTCCTCCTGAAAACTCACGTAGTCCTCCGTCGACGGCGGCGGCGCAGCAGACGGGTTTACGTACAGGAAGAGGTAGGCATAGGCCTTCTCGGAGGTCAGGGGATCGGTCACTTCGATTTC
>CBDUXZ010000436.1:0-2239 GCA_965371325.1 uncultured bacterium
CACCATCCGGCAGGGGAGACGTACGCCTCTCGAGGGAAGCAGGGTTATAAACGATCTCTTCAGCATGCCCTTCCGATCGCTCCCCCGCTCCGTGTCCCGCGTTTTCGAATGGGTGCGGCCGGTGCGCCCGGACTGGCTGAGGCCGACGTATCTCGATGGCGATGCCATGATCGCCCTGTCGAATCGCGTTCTGGCCGCGGATCCCGACGCTACGCTCAACATGATGTTTCACTCGAACGAGCTGGCGCCTGGCATGAGCCCCTTTGTCCGTACCGAAGCGGAGGCTGAACGCTTTCTCGATCGCATCGGGAAGGTGTGCCGGCATCTGGCCAGAGCGGGCATAGAGCCGGTGACGCTCTCCGAGGCAGCCCGGGCTTTTGTCGCGGGAGAGGGGAGCCCATGAACCTGGCTCCTGCGCTCGACGCGATGATCCCGGCTGTCGAGAACGTGTGCGCCGAGCTCGGGATTCCCACGGAGGCCCGGCTCGAGGATCTCCTTCGGGCACAGATGCGCGGGCAGCGTGCGCAACGCGAGACGGTGGATGCAGAGGTGAACGCCGCGGACCTCTCGCGCCTCTATGAGCTGCGTGCACGCCACCTCGACTGGATCTACGAGACCGGTTACCTCGGGTTTTTCGCCCGGAATGCCGGTACACGCTACACGTTCAGGCGGGGACTGGAGGAGAAGATGGCCCTGCTGGAGCGCTGCGCGCCGGGCGATCTTCTCGAGATTGGGTGCGGCGCCGGTATTCTCTCCGTCCTGGCGGGTCGCCGCCCCGGGCAGGTTGTCGGCACGGACATAAGCCCGACGGCGATTGCGTTTGCCCGCCGATTTGCGCAGCGTGTCGATGCCGGGAACGTGCGATTCACGGTGGCCGATGCCGAACGCCTTCCATTTCCGGACGGCGCCTTCGCGACGGTGGTTTGCGGGGAGGTGATCGCGCACGTGTCCTCACCGTCACGTGCCGCGGCTGAAATAGGCCGCGTGACGGCGCGCGGGGGCTCGGTGCTTCTCTCCACGCCCTGCGCTCTTTCCCCAACACGGGGCGCCCTTCGTCTCGCCGCCCTCGTGCGCCCCGGCGTGACGCTCCACGCCGAGAGGCGCGTGGATCACCGCGTGGCCGACATTCTGCGGGAGGGAGGGAAGCAGGTTTCAGACGGGGAGTTGCTGCGGCTCAAGCGCCACTTTCGATACGGCGAGGTGGTTGCGCTGATGCGCGACGCGGGGATGCGCGTGTGTGAGGTCCGCGGCGCAACGCTCGATCTTCCGCCCGCCGCCCTCATCTACTCGCGGATCCCCGCCGGTGTGCTGCGGGCGCTTCGCGGCGTCGAGTCCCTGCTGAATCGCCTCGGCGTGTTCGGGCGGGTCCTCTCAATTTCGACAATTTTCCGGTTCGAGAAGGTCTTGTGAAGGAACCACGATGGATGTGATTGTCATCGGGGTTCTCGCGGGTGCCGATTTAGAATCGCCGGTCCGGAGTCGGCATGAGGGAGGTTCACCGGTCTGGATGTTCCGTATCAGCCGATGGGGCAGACTGCTCCAACGCTTTCGAGACGGTCGGAATCAGAAAAGTCGCGATCACGTCGTGTCCACCCGTCCCGAAGTGTGAGTCCACTTGCCCATAGAGATCCTCTCGCCCCGAGGCGAGGGCAGCCTTCAACGTATCGCCCGCATCCAAGACATTCAAGCCACGGGCCCTAAGCTCTCGACCCAGGAGCCGTGACGGTTGTTCGAGATCGATATCCTCCCAGCGGAGCCCGAGCGCCCTCGCGTATCGTCTGGCTGTTTCGGGCGACACCTGGTAGACGGGATGCAGGAAAACAAAGAAAATGGGGGTATTGTGGCGGCCGGCCACGCTCGCAATCTCGGCACATATGTCTCCGGTGATAGCCCAGCGGGTAGAGCTTTCTTCCGATCGGAAAAAAACGATTGGGATGCGACGCTGGCTGAGACCGAAGCGCATGAGCAGGAAGCCGGCGCGATCCTTCACGAAAGCATATAGGTGAGAACGCGTCTCGAGGGAATCGTTGATCGGAAATAAAACGGCATCCACCAGCTCCGAGTACGTGAAGGCGCGTGGAAACCTGAGGTGGTGTCGCTCGACAGGCTTTCGGGGTGGAAAATGATCGATACGCCTCGTCTCGACATCGTTTCCGACGAACAAGAAAACCAGCACCAGATCGTACTGCGTCTTTGCAAGCTCTCTTTTCACAGTTAGCAAATACTGGTTCGGACCCCA
>CBDUXZ010000437.1:0-2235 GCA_965371325.1 uncultured bacterium
GCATGGACGGCCGGCGGGCGCAGGAGAGGTCGGACCAGCCACGCGGGCGTTCCGGCAATAAGCAGGGGGGGGACGATCAGCGTAATAACGAGGTGCTGGACCATGTGCGCGCTGAACAGGTAGCTGTCCGAAAGATCGTGGATAGGGCCGGTGAGAACGAGGAAGAGAATGACGAGGGCGGTTCCGAAGGTGATGACGTCGAGGGACTCGACGGCCCCGGCAAGGCGGAACCGGCGGCGGATCGGCCCGATGCCCATCCCATAGGCTATCGCGACCAGTCCGAGGCCGACCGGTATGCTCACATGAACGTTCCAGCTCTCGAACACGGATCCCCTTCTCTCATCTCCGCCATCCGCCGCGGACGACCCGGGTCTCCGGCAGCGAGGGCGTTCCGGCGGGCAAAGCTAACCGCGGCTCGTGGGCCCCGCAAGAGCCCATGGCCCCCAAAGTGTGCGGCCGGCCCGGAAGGGCCGGCCGTGAACCGTGAGGCGCATTAGCTCGCCTTCACGAAGCGCCCGCTATCCGGTATCCAATGCGCGGGAAGTGCACGACGATCTCGCCGACCTCCGGATCTTTCCGCCGGATGGCGATCTCTTCCGCGGAGAGGGCCAGCACGACACCCGCAACAGGATCAAACGCATAGTCGTCGGGCATGACCGTGACGCGATCGCCCGGGGAGAAGCCGTTCGGATCGTCGTCGTCAGCCCGCTCCTTCATTGAAGTTTCCGCCGCCTTCGCGATGGCGAGCGCCTCATCGGCATCGAGCGACGTCTCCTTCCCCCGCCCGAGGGCCGTGCAGCGCTCGAACCACGCCACCAGCGCCGGCTTTGCTTCGAAGAGGGTCTTCGCGTCGGGCGCGCTCTGCAGGAACCAGACCGACGTGTACACGGACGCGTCGGCCAGGCTGAACCCTTCTCCCAGGAGGAAAGAGCGCCCTTCAAGCATCTCCGAAAGCAACGCGAAGAGACCCCGAATCTGGTTCCGCGCGTCGGGAACCGCGCGTTTCATCAGTTCGAACTTCATCTGCGGGGCCATCGCTTCGCGATCGGCTTTGAACTCCGGTGTGAGGAACTGCTCCGCGGCCGAAAGCGCCAGCGGAATCGCTTGCTGAAAAAGATGGCGATCGCCCCAGAGTGAGAAGAGCGAGCTCTCGGCCTCGCGGCCCTCGGGAAAGATCGTGGGCTCCGGCTGAACACGCTCCAGCGTCCGGGCGATGAGCGAGGTGTCGCAATAGATGTCAGCCCCGATCTGAAGCACCGGAATGCGCCGGTAGCCGCCCGTGAGCGGCGTGAGCTTGGGTTTGGGGTTCATCATGGGCGCATCCACGCTGCGCCAGGCCATGTTCTTGTGGCCGAGGATACGGCGAATCTTTTCCGAGAAAGGCGAGAGTTCATAGTGATGAAGGATTATTTCGGACACGGATGTCACCTCAGGTGCTTGCGAACCGCATGGCTAGCGACCGGTGGAAGGGGGCGGTTTGGAACAGGGTTACTTCCCTGTGAACTTGGGCGGGCGCCGCTCGACAAAGCTCGCGACGCCTTCCCGGAAGTCTTCGGTCTCGAAACTTTTGATCATCTCATCGTTCCCGATCGTGTTGGCCGTCGCGAGATCCTGAAACTGCGCGTCGTAGACCTGCCGCTTCATGATGGCCATCGAGCGGGGCGAGCTCAGTGTGGCAAGCTCGGTTGCGTAAGCCCGCACGGTTGGAATCAAATCATCATGGGGGAGCACTTTGCTCACGAGCCCCATAGCGAGCGCCTCCTCGGCGTCGATCATGCGGCCCGAGTAGAGAAGATCGAGGGCGTTCTGAAGGCCGATGAGCCGTGGGAGCATCCAGGAGATGCCGTGCTCGGCGATAAGCCCCCTTCTGGCAAAGGCCGTGCCGAATCGCGCGCGCTCCGAAGCAAAGCGCATGTCGCAGTACAGCGTGTGCACGAAACCCAGGCCCGCGGCCGCGCCATTCACGGCGGCGATGATGGGTTTCCGGATCGCGGGGGGATAGGTGTAGAGCATCCGGAAGTCGTCGCGCACGTCGGGGGCCGTCCCCGGCGTGGCCTTCGGAAGATCCGTTGGGTCTCCTCCCCGGCCGAGGGTCTCGCCGTGGGAAATTCCGGAGAGCATCTTCATGTCGGCGCCGGCGCAAAAACCTCGTCCCGCGCCGGTCACGATGATCACGCGGACATCGGGATCCTTCTCGGCCTCCCCCATCGCGTGGCGATATTCCGACTCCATCCG
>CBDUXZ010000438.1:0-2235 GCA_965371325.1 uncultured bacterium
GCTCCAGGAGCGGCTCGCCAAGCTCGTCGGCGGCGTTGCGGTGATCAACGTGGGTGCGGCTACCGAAACCGAGATGAAGGAGAAGAAGGCGCGCGTCGAGGATGCCCTCCACGCCACGCGCGCTGCGATAGAGGAAGGTATCTTGCCGGGTGGCGGCGTCGCCCTCATCCGGTGCCTCACCGCCCTCGACAAGCTCAACCTCAACGACGATCAGACCTTCGGCGTCAATATCGTTCGCCGGGCCATCGAGGAGCCCCTCAGGCAGATCGCGCAGAACGCGGGTGCCGAAGGCTCCATCGTCGTGGACAAGGTGAAAAACGGAAAGGGATCCTTCGGGTTCAACGCCGCGACGGAGGAGTACGAGGATCTCGTGAAAGCGGGAATTATCGACCCGACGAAAGTGGTTCGATGTGCCCTTCAGAACGCCGCGAGCGTCGCGGGCCTGCTCCTGACGACCGAGGCCACGGTCGCCGAGAAGGCCAAGGAGGAGAGTGACGCGCCTGCGATGCCTCCGGGCGGCGGCATGGGAGGATTCTGAGCCCCCCTCTGGTGGCAACAGATAAACGAAGAACCCGGCGGTTGCGATCGCCGGGTTCTTCGTTGGAAGCCGTCAGGGTGTCGCAGGCCCCTTCCGCATCTCTCCGGGTCCGGGAACGATCTCGCACCGCCCTGCCCTGCAGACAGCCCGGGCGCCCTCATCGCACAAATAAACCTGCGGACAGAGCAGATCTCCAGCGCAGCGAAGCACTCTTGCGGCCTGGAAGCTCGCGACCCACTTCTTGTTCAATGCGACCTGCTTCCCGCCGGCGTTGCAGGGACAGCAGTCGTTCTGCCTTTCGATCAGGCAATCCGCGCTCTTCCCGCAGTCATAGAAGTCAACGCTCCTGACGGACCGGCCGGAGTGTGATTCACCCTCGCCCCCCTCATTCCCACGGCAGCCCGCCCCTGCAAGCGCAAGCAGCGCCGCGAGCGCCAGGACCCATCCCGATTGAAACCTCATGGCCTCCTCCTCACAGCGTGGTCGGGCATGCCTTTCGTGTTTCTCCTTTAAGACCCGTTGCCCTTCCGAAAATACAATCAAGGTATGTGCGACCCCCGGCGCCGGCGGCGGGCGGCCAGCGCGGCCAAGATGGTTCCTGCAACCAAGACAACCAAGGCAAGCAGGGCGACGCGCCCTCCAAACCAAGGCGTGCCGACTACGGATTCCACAGGAGGCGTGAAGGAGTTCACCGCGGCCCGGATGTCCGGAAGCGCGTCCTCGAAAACCTCCGCCCGCGCCGTGTAGGTCAGGACGAAATGGCTCTGGAAACCCGGGATTACTATCTGAAGCTGCCGGAACGCTTTGGTTCGGCCCTTCACGGTCTGCTGAAAGGACGCCTCGATATAGGCCGCATCGGCTCCGGCTACCGGCGCGATCGTCCCGCGCGTCACGCGATAGCCCCGGGGATGCGCCTCGCCCGCACCACCCGTCTGCGCGGACCGCGAATCATCGTCCGCGGAGATCTCCATTCGCGCTTCGAGATCGCGCACCATCTTTTCCAGAAACTGCGGGTTCACCTCGATCGGTTCCGGAAAAACCACCACATTCAGGTTGCCGTGAAACCCCTCGTACGCGCCCCCCAGGTAAACCAGACTTATCCCCTCGATCATGCGCGGCCGGGGCTCCCAGCCTTCGGGGCCACGGATCGTGTACCCCCAGTCGGGGTCCACGTAACGCTCTCCGAGGGCGGCCATCGCCTGGCGTGCAGTTCCCGGAAGCGCGGCTATAAGCCCCATCACCGCAATCAGCAGCACGCGGACACCGGCATGAAACGCGCGACGATCATGATTCATCGCCTCCCTCAAGCCCTTCTCCCCGCCTGAATTCAGGCCCCCGAGATGTCCCGAACGAAACCTACCACCTCGCGCCTCACGCGCTCCGCCTCCAGGTCGACCGTAATCACATGGTAGGAGTCGTCGAGCATGACCAGCCGCTTCCTCTTGGTCGGGGCGTCCCGGTGGAAGGCCCGCACCGCTTCCGGATCGACCACGTGATCGTTCTTCGAAACGATGGCCAGAAGCGGCATACGAAGCGCCGGATAGTCTTGTGGCAGCCGTGCCATGAGATCACGGAGCGAGTTGGCCGCCGCAAGCGATTGCACCTTGTACCCCGGATGGCGCGCCAGCGCGACCGGATCCTTGATGTCGGAGGTCTTTTTCCGGAACCGTATCAGGCGCGAAAGAACGGGCAGGAGA
>CBDUXZ010000439.1:0-2227 GCA_965371325.1 uncultured bacterium
AGCTTCTGCCGGGCGAGACGCTCTCCATCAAAACGCCGGGCGGCGGCGGCTGGTCACCCGCTTAGTTTCTGGCGGATCGCACTCTCCCCGGTTACTCACCTGTCATTGCGAGAAGCGCCAGCGACGAAGCAATCCCCTGATTGAAAGGATTCCCATTATGGGGGGGATTGTCGCGTCGGGCTTCTTCTCGGTTTTCTCGGCCCGCGCCTCGCGCAGGACCTCGGGCGGTCCTCCTCGCAATGACATTAGCGGGACCGTTCCACTTTTGTCCCGGCCGACGCTCCTGTTCGTTTGTCAAGAAGAATCTCAGGGTCCTGGCGGCGACGTAATTCCGCGTGCACCGTGCTCTGGTTCCCTGGAACGACATCTGCTTGACATCAAAGTGCCGTCTGCTACCTTGATGTCCCGGTAACTGACTTCTGACCCTCTGAAGCAAAGCCGGGATGAGAATCGTAGCCATTATTCCTGCAAGGTATGGCTCCTCGCGTTTTCCCGGGAAACCTCTCTCCAAACTCTGTGGCCGTTTCTTAATTCAGCACGTTATCGATCGCGCCCATGAAGCCCGGCAGGCGGGCTTCATCGACGAGGTCCTGGTTGCGACCGACGATTCACGCATCGCAGCCGCGGCGGAAGATGCAGATGCGCGATCGGTCATGACGCGCTCTGATCACCCGACCGGAACCGATCGCCTCGCCGAGGCCGCAGAGCAGACCGAGGCCGATGTCATCGTGAACATCCAGGGCGACGAGCCGCTCCTCCTGCCGCGAGCGGTGGGAGATTTGCTGGCGCCCTTCCGGGAAGATCCCGGCATCCGGATGGGAAGTCTGAAAACACCGCTGCCTGGTGCGGAAGTTCTGGCCGATCCGAACCTCGGAAAAGTGGTTTGCGACAAGTCAGATTTTGCCGTGACCTTCACGCGGCTCCCCCTCCCGGATGTGCGCGCGGGGGAGACCTACTTCAACCAGGCGCGGGTGGATGAGATGGCGCGGGAGGGTTACCTTGAAGTGTTCCGCACGGTTGGCATCTACGCTTACAGACGCGATTTTCTGAAGGAGTTCAAAGAGTTGCCGGCCACGCCCTTCGAGGGAAAGGAGCGTCTCGAGCAGCTCCGGGCGCTCGAGCACGGTGTGGCTGTGAAAGTTCCGACGACGCCTTTTGTGTCTCTCGAGGTCAACACGCCGGAAGATCTCGCGAAGGCGGAAGCGGCTATGGCGGCGCGGGGATAAACGATTGGGGGCTCGGCCCCCAAGGAGACGGAGATCGCATGCCGAAACGGAGCACCAAGTACATCTTCGTCACGGGGGGCGTTGTTTCTAGCCTCGGGAAAGGCCTGGCTTCCGCATGCATAGGCGCGCTGCTCGAGGCGCGCGGGCTCAGCGTCACGCTACAGAAGCTGGATCCCTACCTCAACGTCGATCCCGGCACCATGAACCCGTTCCAGCATGGCGAGGTCTTCGTAACCGACGACGGCGCGGAGACAGACCTCGATCTCGGGCACTACGAGCGCTTCACCAGCGTCGCGATGTCGCGCAAGAATAACTGCACCACGGGTCAGATTTACGATTCGGTCATCTCCAAGGAGCGAAAGGGCGACTACCTCGGCGCGACCGTGCAGGTCATCCCGCACGTCACCGACGAGATCAAGCAGCGCATTCGCGAGGCCGCCGGGGGCTTCGACGTGGCCATCGTCGAGGTGGGAGGAACGGTGGGCGACATCGAGAGCCTTCCGTTCCTCGAAGCCATTCGGCAGATGCGAATTGAAGGCGGCGGCAAGAACACGCTCTATGTGCACCTGACCCTGACGCCCTTCATCATGACGGCGGGCGAGCTCAAGACCAAGCCCACCCAGCACTCCGTGAAGGAGTTGCGCGCCATCGGTATCCAGCCCGACATCCTGCTCTGCCGCACCGATCGTTTCCTTCCTCCAAAGATCAAGCAGAAGATCGCGCTCTTCACGAACGTCGAGCAGGAGGCCGTCATCACGGCCAAGGACGTCAAGAGCATCTACGAGGCGCCGCTCATGTTCCACGAGGAGGGCCTCGACGCCCGGATCCTCGAGAAACTCGAGATCTGGACCGCACAGCCGAGGCTCGAGCGCTGGGAGGAGATTCTCCATACGTTCCGCAACCCGAAGGCCGAGGTGACCGTGGCGCTCGTGGGGAAGTACGTGGAGGTGGCCGACTCCTACAAGAGTCTCAACGAGGCGCTGGTGCACGGCGGTCTGCCC
>CBDUXZ010000440.1:0-2224 GCA_965371325.1 uncultured bacterium
CCGTGCTGAAGCCGCTGCTATCAGACCATGTCGGGTGGGGTGACTTTCTCGATCCAGGCCGCGTATTGGCCTTCGTAACCAACCTTCGCCTGGCGATCCTTCACGCGCGCGATAATCCTCTTCAGAGTCTCCGGCTCGAGCCGGGGCCGTTCCGTGATATCACCGGCGATCGCCTCGGCGGTCCTGTGGGCGGCGTCGTGGGCGGCGTCCGCGATGGCTTCCTCTCCCGCGTGCCCCTCCTCGTCAAGACCGAGAAACTTCTCGATCACATGGGCGGCTATCTCGGCGCCGTGCTTTCGCGACGCCACGATGTTTCCCTTGCCCTTGACAACATTGCCGGCGCTGAAGAGGTTGTCGTAGCCCTCGAGGCGTCCGAGGTTCCAGTCGGTGAACTGAAAAAGCTCCCCCTTCATCGGAATGTCTCCCATCGGTTCGGGAACGCTGCCAATCGAGCTGATGATCATCGACCCCCGTCCCTCCGTCGTCTCGCCGGGCACCTCATGGATCTTCCCCTTCTCGATGCGGGTGCGCTGAAACACGAGCCCCGCCAGCCGGCCACCATCGACGATGAGTTCCTTCGGGGCGAGCAGTGTCTTCACCCGGAAGAGATACTTGCGCATCGCCTTCTCGAGAATCTTCTTCCGCCCGGCGGCCACCTTCGCCAGGCGCGCCTCGTCGGCGTCCGGCGGGGCCTCCACCAGCGGCATGTCTTCCTCGCGCCGGCGATAGTAGAGCGTGCACCCCTTGAGCCCGAGGCCGTCCCAGGTGAGGCCGTGCTTGTTGAGCACGTCGGGGATGCCGCTGATCTCGAGGGCGAGCATCTTTTCATCGATCCCCCGATCGGCAAGCGCCTTGCGCGTGCTCTCGATCTGAAGCGCCTTCACGATGTCGATCGATGCCAGTCCTCCGCCGATCACCATGGCATCGTCGAGGATCTCGTAGACCGGCCCTTCGTAGGCCTTCTCCACGCAGTGGTTGTACCAGTAGATGAAGGGGTTCTGGTACACGAGCCCGCGGCCCACGTAGGCATCCGCGCCGGGAACGGAGAGTGCGCGGTCGCGCCATGCCCCGACGGCGAGGATCACGGCGGTGAAGCCCCAGCGTTCCGCCAAATCCTCGAAGGGAATGTCTTGCCCGATCCGGGTTCGCGGCACGAAGTGGACATGCGGCCCGGCGAGCTTCCTGTCGATCAGCCGGTACTCTTTTTTTCGAAGATGCACGTGCCAGCGCGGCAGGCCGTCCTCGATCTTTCCGTAGGGGCGGAGGTTCTGCTCGAACACGACTGTCTCGACGCCGCGCGCGGCGAGGCTTCCCGCCACTTCCGCGCCCGCCGTGGCCCCGCCGATCACGGCAACCGCGTGGCGGCCCTCGCCCTCAGCTCCCATCGGGCGAACCTCCGGAGGGGGGATCGAGGGCGGGTGCGAGATCCTGCGCCCCCGCTTCCTGTTCCTGCCCGCTTACCGCAGCCGAGAGGCGACTCAGGATCAGATAAACCACTGGAACGGCGACGAGCGAGATGAGGGCCGAGAAGAACAAGCCGCCGATCACCGCTACGCCCATCGGCGCGCGGCTCTCACCGCCCGCGCCCAGGCCTAGCGCGATGGGGAGGGTTCCGAAGATCGTGGAGACCGTCGTCATGAGGATGGGTCGGAAGCGGAGCGAGGCCGCCTCGATCGTTGCGTCGATGAGTGACCGGCCCTTTGCGCGAAGCCGATTGGCGAACTCGACGATGAGAATCGCGTTCTTCGTGACCAGTCCCGTGAGCATCACGATTCCGATTTCACTGAAAAGGTTCAGCGTGTTTCCCGTGAGAGCGAGCCCCACCAGTGCGCCGGATACCGCGAGGGGCACCGTGAAGAGGATGGTCAGGGGGTGAACAAAGCTCTCGAACTGTCCCGCGAGGGTCAGGTAAATGACCACGATGGCAAGGAGGAAGGCGAAGTAGAGCGCCGTCGCCGACTCCTTGAACTCCCGCGATTGCCCGGTGAGGGCGGTGGAATAGCCCGGACGAATGTGCTTGTCGGCAATGGCCTGCATCTGATCGAGAATCGTACCCAGCGCAAAACCCGGCGCGGTGCTCCCCGTGATGGTGGCTGAACGCTGCCGCTGATAGTGGTTGAGCTGACGGGGGGCCACGCTCTCCTTGACCCTGAGCAGGCTCGAGAGCTGACTCATTTGATCGTTCGAGCCGCGCACGTAGAGACGCTCGAGATCCCCCGGCTTC
>CBDUXZ010000441.1:0-2204 GCA_965371325.1 uncultured bacterium
CGCGTCGTATTTGAGAATCTTCTCGTTCGCCTGGCTAACGACAAAAAGGTCCTGGGCGGCCACGGGAAGTGACCACGCCAGGACCAGTGCTGCAAAGAGAACGGCGGCTTTGAACCTGCGAACAGGCGTAAGGAAACTCATCAACAATCCGCGCATCCCGGTCCCGAAACTTCCGGGACCGATGACGCCAACCCCTACCCTGCCCCCAAGAATATCTGTGCATGCTATCGGCGTGGGAGATTCAAGTCAAGCGAGGCCCCTATTAGCGCATGAGGAGCGCGGCGACGGCCCGGGGATCGACGTGCTCGGGATCGAGCGGGCCGATTTCCGATCGCAATCGCTCGAGGCATTCCTGAAGATAACCTTCCGCATCCGGACGGTCGCGCTCCTCCAACCGCGCCACCCAGGCCGCAAAGGCCGTATTGAATCGCTCCGGTATTTCTTCTTTGAATGCTGGGGTGTCACATTCCGGGGCCGAGGCCTTGAAGAGTGCCCGCTGAAGGGCCGCCAACTTGCCCACGGGCACGGGCTGGAGGGACGGCGACCCATCGAGCAGATCCCGCGCGAAGAGCGTAATCACAAGATCCTGGAGGCGAACGGAGACGCGCTTTCCGTCGAACACTCCCAGTGATCCCCGAACGGCTTTTTTTGACACTTCTTCAAACAGAAGCCGAAGTGCTCCGGCGAGGCGCATGGCCCGCAGCGCCATCTCGATATCCGAGCGCGTCCTGAATTCCCGAAGCGCGGGCTCATCGGCGCCGGCGAGCCCCGTCCAGAAGAGCGGTCTTTTGAGGCGCGCGCCCGCAATCGCTTCCGGGAGCGGCGATTCGAGAAGGGCGGTCCAATCCTCTTCATCCTCCGGCGCAGCGCGAAGCGCGGCATCCCTCGCTTGCAGCGTGCGGGAAAAACCGAGACGAAACAGCGCATCGAGGCGCACCTCGCGCAGAAGGCCGGCCGCGCACGAAACCTCGTCCTCCTCCGGCGATTTCGCAACTTCCGTCTCGAGACCGAGGCTGAGGGTGGCAGCGGCACGCTCGAAGAGCGCGCGAAGATCCAAAGGGGAGTTCCAGTCCATACGATCGGCAACAAGTACACGGTTTAGCAGCTGGGCCAGTTCTTCCTCGAGGGGTCCCCATCCTCCCTGCCGCCGCCCGGCTTCCCAGGCGCGCGCGAGGAGTGAGTCGCTGGGGGCCGCCAGGAGTACCAGGGTCCCGGAGGTCGGCGATGCGCCCTCCTCTCCGGCGGGAAGGGGCGGGGCAACGGATTTTCTGAAGTTCCGCCGCTGGAAACGTTGCGGATCCAACCGCGCGTAGACTGGCAGGGCATCATCGAAGCTCGGGAATCCTTCATCGTTCAGGCGTGACTCCCGCCAGCGAAATGCCCAGATTTCTAAATCAGAATCAAACTCGTGAATCACGCCCTCGAGAAGCTGCCAGTAGATCTTCTCATCCTGTGATCGCGCCTCGAGAAGGGCGGCCTTGACGAGAACCAGATCGTCCTTCGGCCGCAACGCTTCCAGGTGATACACGCCATCGATCGTCATAGTCTTCGGCGCCTCCGGGGGGAGCGTTCCGTCGGCCTCCACCTTCCACACACGAACGCGCCCGCGCAGCCACCTGATGAGAACTTCGCGGTCGAGGCCGATGACCGCCTCGCTGAGCTTCTCGCCCGAATCCTGGAGAAGACCCAGCCACTCCTCTATGTGATCGATATCCAGCCGGTCACCACGCCAGGCGTCGAGATCCACGAAGAGCCGCACCTGGCGCAACGATGCCAGAGCCAGAAGATCCGGTGCGTCGTCACCGAGTTCCTTGAGGGTGAGGAGCAGATCGATCGAGGGGAGCGCCCTGACGAGCGCCTGGGCGTCCGGGGCAAGCAGAATTAGATCCCGCCGCGCCTTCCCCCTCGCCCCGGCAACGAGCCGTTTCTGCTCGTCCTCGGGCATCGCCTCGAAGGCCCGGGCGGCGGCGCGGGGGTGCGCCCGCGCGAAGTCTGCGAACTCCTCGGGATCCTTTCGCGGGAGCTTGATCAGGTCGGGGGGAGGAGTTTTGGGCGTGGTGCCGCCGCTGTCAGAGGGAACCATCCGCAAAAGATACCATACGCGGCACGTCCCGAGGCCCCGCCGTGGTAATCCCCCACGCAAAGGGATTCCTTTCAATCAGGGGATTGCTTCGTCGCTACGCTCCTCGCAATGACATGCGCGG
>CBDUXZ010000442.1:0-2198 GCA_965371325.1 uncultured bacterium
GCGCGCGCGGCTGCAATTCAGGCTGTCCAGAGCCGGCTTCAGACCGTTTACTTCGCCTACGATTCCCATAACCTGAGCACCGACGCCCAGGCCGCGCTGCGCGAAAACGCGAATGTCATCGAACAGTACCCGGAGGTGCGCATCCAGATTCAAGGGCACTGCGACGAGAGGGGCGCGGAGGAGTACAACCTGGCTCTGGGCGACAATCGTGCGCGCGCAGCCAACGATTACCTGGTCAATCTCGGAGTTAGCCCCTCGCGCATGACCATGATTTCCTTCGGCGAGGAGCGTCCGGTCGATCCGGGACACGATGAGTCTTCGTGGCGTCTTAACCGGCGAGGCGAGTTTGTAGCCGAATAGTGGCGCCCTCACCCGCCCACAACCATTACCGTCCCTGCGCGCCCACTCTGGGCGCGGGGACGAAGGGGACGTGGCCTATGCGTGAAAGGCGAACAAAGCGGATTCCGCTTCGTGCAGCAGGAATGTGCGGCGCGATCGCCGCGAGTCTTTTCCTCTCGGGCTGCGCGACGTGGACAACGACCGAGAAGGATAACCTTCTGGACGACATCTCACAGCTCAACCGGGACGTCCGCGGTCTCAAGGGGCCGACATCAAGTGGCGGTGGAATCCGGGAGCAGCTGGCCGAGCTCAACAGCCGCCTGAACAGCATCGAGGGGAAGGTGGCCCAGCTCGGCGGCGTCGACGAGGACTTCAACTACCGGCTCGCGCAGATCGAGGGAAGGGTCTCGCCCGGCTACGGCGTTCCTGCTCAGACGGGATCGACGCTCGAGGACGGCACGTTGCCGCCCGGGGGCATCCCCCCCTCGCGCCCTGCCCAGAGCCCCTTCGACGGCGGGATGCGCGCTTACCGGGAGGGACGTTATACCGACGCCATCTCCTTCTTCGACACGTTCATTAGCGAAAATCCAGGATCGGTGCGTCTCGAGGAAGCCTACTTCTACAAGGGACAGGCGCAGTTCGGTGATGCCGAGATGAGCAGGAACGAGAAGGGATACGAAGACGCGATCCTGACCTTCGACAAGCTTCGGCACGACTATCCCAGAAGCGAATACCTTCCGGGTTCGCTGTTGAGGCAGGGGCTCGCCTTCAAGGCCCTGGGCTGGCCGACCGAGGCACGCGTCTTCCTCAACGACGTCGTCAAGAAGTATCCGAATACGCCGGAGGCCAAACAGGCCGAGAAGGAGCTCAAGGCACTCTAGGCATAGTTCCCTCTTTCCGGCCGTTTTTCCCGCATAGGCCCGATCCCCGACGAAGATGCGTGTGGTGCCCCCGGAGTCCGGGGAGGCTTGTCCTTCCCGGAAAGCGGGCTATTATTCCCCCCTTCGGGAGCCGGATGGATCGACCGATAAGGACCTGGCAGGGCAACCGTCAGGTTCGCCGGGCCTCATGAAGGGACGCGAGATACGAGCATTCCGGCCCATGGATAAAAAACATCGAAGGATCGAATGAACAAGCGGCAGGCAAAAAAGTTCAATGATCTCCTCATTCAGCAGAGGCGCCTGATTACCAGGAACGCCTCCCGGGCCCTCGACGGAGAGATCCGTCTCGATCCGGACGACATTCCGGACGAGCTGGATCTGGCGTCGAGCGAGAGCGCGTTGTCCTTCACGGGGCGGCTGCGTGCGAGGGAAGCCACGCTGCTCCAGAAGATCGATCATGCCCTGGAGAAGATCGTGGAGGGGACGTTCGGCGCTTGCGAGAGCTGCGGCGAGAAGATTGGCATCAAGCGCCTCGAGGCGCGCCCGGTTGCCGAGCTCTGCATCGAATGCAAGGTCGAGCAGGAGCGTAACGAGCGCATCATGTCCGAGCCCGGCTCCGAATAACCCGCCACAAGCCCTTCCCAGTGTGACAGGCAAGTCCGGGTCCTTCCAGCCATTCCAGACGGGTGTGCGCCATGCTGGTCCTCGGCATTGAAACTTCCTGTGACGAGACATCGGCCGCGGTCGTGCGCAACGACACGTCCGTGCTCTCCAATATCGTGGCCTCCCAGGTCGCGCTTCACGAGCGCTACGGCGGCGTGGTGCCCGAACTGGCCTCCCGCCGGCACGTGGAAACCCTCGTGCCCGTTGTGCGGGAAGCCTTCGACAAGGCCGGCGTGACCGGAGGCGCCATCGAAGGGGTCGCCGTGACGAACGGCCCGGGGCTCATCGGGTCTCTTCTGGTCGGCGTCTCCTGGG
>CBDUXZ010000443.1:0-2183 GCA_965371325.1 uncultured bacterium
CTCGAGATATTCGACATCCCCCTCGATAAGCCTGCATACGCACGTATGGCAGATGCCGGAGCGGCAGCTGTATTCGGGGCTGAGCCCCTGCTGTTCGGCCAAATCCAGAATGGTGCCGGAGCCCGGCTCCCAGTTGGCCGTTACGCCGGACCGTGCGAAAGTCACCTGAATCTCCCCGGCAAGCTCCTCCTCCGCAGTACGGACGGCAGCCTTCCCACCGGGCCCTGCCTCCTCCGTCAGTATGGATGCAGGACCGAAGAACTCATAATGAATGCGCGATTCCGATACACCCAGCGAGAGCAAGCCACAGTAGAGTGATTTTATAAAGGGCGTCGGACCACAGAGATAGAACTCGTAATCGTCGAAGGGAAGTACCCGCTTCAGCAGATCGATATCGACGCGACCACGGCTGTCATAGTCGCGGCCCTCGACATCTTCAGGGCCCGGCCGGCTGTAACGTATATGCGCCCTAACGTTCTCGTTCCCCTCGGCTGCCTCGTGAACGTGCTTGCCCATCGCGTGCTCACGACCGTTACGGGCGCCATGAATGAACCACACCGGCCGCCCGGAGCCGCTTCTAACGATCGCGTTCATCATGCTGACCATCGGCGTTAGCCCGACGCCCCCGCTAAGAAGCACCAGCGCTCGCTCGCTATCAAGATCGAGATGAAATTTGCCCCGCGGCGGCCCCACGATGAGTTTCGTCCCTACCTCTACCTGATCATGGAAATAATTGGATGACAGGCCCGGCGGCGCATCGGCCTGATCCGGTGGCGCCGGCTCGCGCTTGATGCTTACGCGGTAATAGTCAGGATTGGGTCCGTCCGAGAGGGAATAGGTGCGGATCACCGGCTGCGGCTGACCCGCCATCGCAAGCTTGAAGGTCAGAAACTGCCCCGGCAGGAAGTCGTCCAATCGTTTGCCGTCCTCCGGCATCAGATAAAACGAAGTGATCGTTTCGCTTTCGGGCTCCTTCCGGTCGACCACAAAGCTGCTGAACCCTTGCCGCGATTCTTCAGGATCTTCCGCCTTGTCCAGTCGCTCTTCGAAGGAGCCCTTCCACCCATGGGAGAGCGCCGGAATGGAGAGGGCTTCCCAGGTTCCCTCCAGATCCTCCTTGTCAAAATAGAAAAGATTGTTGACTCGCTGAACCGTCATGCCGCGGGGGTCCCGACTGACGAGTTCGATTGAGTCGCCGGCCCCCACCTCCCCTTCTTCGAGGACGCGGAAATAAAACCCCACCCGCCCGCTCTTCATGAACTGATTCTGGAAACCATCGATCCCCATCTTGATCGCGAGCTTGTAACAGGGAATACGAGGCTGGGACACTTCTACCAGCGCGCCACCGACGCGAAAGACATCGCCAACGCAGATGTCGTCCTCGAGCATTCCCTCGACGGTAAAGTTTTCACCGAACTCCCCGCGGGAAAAGCCCTCGCGGCCAAGCTCACGCTTCCAATACGCGAAGTTCTCGACGGAGTAGACGTACACGGCTCTGAACGCCCCACCGTGACCCCACAGGTCCGCCTGCCCGTCTCCCTCCAGGTTGAGTGTGCGAAGCATGACCCGACCTTCGACCGGCTCTTTGAAAATGCCCGTTGCGACGGTCTTGCCCGCGTGGGGGATTTCCTTCGGCATCGACAGGTTGACGGAAAGGAGCTTCATCGGCGCGTGCGCCTCCTCCGGCACCACTCTCGTTTCCACCGGCTCGAAGTTCTCAAAGACCGGGGAGTATTCCTCGAAGACCCAGGAGAGCGGCAGCGCGCGTTCTATCTGGCGTGTCTCCTCGACACGGAAGGCAACGACACGCTCGGCACCCGGAAAGCGATTGGCATGGTGAGACTCCCAGAGGATTTCGGCTTCCCCGGTCAGCTGAAGCGTGTCGCCGGTTTCAAAATCGAGAAACAGCAGGCCACATCTTGGATTGACCAGGAGATTGCCCAGCGTATTGAACATGGCGTTGCCGGAGTAATCCGGAAACAGGAGCGAACTCTCGTGGGCGACAATGACGAATCCCGGCAGGCCCCCCCGGTGCGAGACGTCTATCCCGTGGGCTTGATTGTCGTCTTCCGAAAACTGGCTCGCGATGAAGAACGTGTCGGAGCCCGCAATCAGGGCGGACTGGGCCTTGTTCAGCGCCTTGCCGCTCTGAACCCGCCGTTCCTCCCCGATGCTCTCGAAGG
>CBDUXZ010000444.1:0-2171 GCA_965371325.1 uncultured bacterium
AGGCCTACAAGGCGCAGCTTCCCCTGCGTTTTCGTGCTCGAGGCGCACGCATCGCGCACCACGTTTTAGCGAGGAACGAGGGTCCAGCTACGATTTTACTTTTGGGCGGTTCGCGAGGACCGCGACCCGGGGGCATGAAAGGCGCAGACATCGTCTTGCGATGCGGACTGTGGCCGCCCGATAGATTTCTCCTGTCGATGGTGTTGCTGCAATTTTCAGGCCATCATGGATGAGCCTTCAAGCCCTTGAGATCACAGGGCTCTATGTATACTGGAACTCCGGAAAGTGTAAAATATTTCCATTAATGTGAAAAACTTTACCACTTATATACAAATCTGTAGTGGGGCTTGGGGGATACAGATGTATCTACAGGAGTGATTCTATCTTGCTTACACATAAGAATAGACAGGCAGTCCTTCGGCACAACATTGCAAAGATTCCTCTTACCGGGGGGGATTGCTTCGTCAGGCCTCTGGCCTTCCTTGCGATGACAGGATATGCGGCTCGGCGGGAGCCTCGCCCTCCCATTAGGAACCTCGCCCTCCGGGGCGTTTCACGATGACAGGACACAGGGGACACTCGGCCCTTCCGCAAAAATAGGGACGCTCCCCTTTTTTGGAAACGCCTTTTCAAACCGTGGCGAACAGGAAAAAAAGGGGAACGTCCCATTTTTACGTGGGGTAGCCCAGGCGGCGTACCTCTTTCTCGTCGCGTGTCCAGTTGGGGTCCACCCGGACCCAGAGCGAGAGGTGCACCTTCCTGCCGAGAAGGGTCTCGATGTCCCGGCGGGCCCGCGTGCCGATCTCCTTGAGTTTCGAACCCCCCTTGCCAATCAGGATCGCCTTCTGGGAATCTTTCTCGACATGAATCGTTGCGCTGATTCGCGCCAGGCCGCGTCTGGAATCGTCCTTGAACTCGTCCACCGTCACCGCGGTCGCGTAAGGAACCTCCTCACCGATCAGCGCAAAGATCTTCTCACGGATGATCTCCGCGGCGAAGAACCGCTCGTTCAGATCGGTCATCTGATCGGCGGGATAGAGGGCGGGGCCTTCCGGCAGCCGGCCCTCGATCTCCCGAAGCAGGCGATCGGTACCGTCGCACTTCAGCGCGGAGATGGGCACGATTTCGGCATCCGGGAGACGCTTACGCCATTCATCAATTTGCGGCAGGAGTTTTTCCTTGCGAACGCGATCGATCTTGTTCAAGGCGATGATCACCGAAGCGTTGGAACTCCCCAGAGCGTTCACAAGGAACTCCTCCGCATCGCCCCGCGGCTCCCCGGCGATCATCATGATCACGCAGACATCCGCGTCGGCGATGGCTGATCGCACCGCCCGCAGCATGGCCGCGTTGATGGCTTTCCGGGCCTTGTGAACACCGGGCGTATCGAGAAAGAGAATTTGCGCCCGGGGAAGGGTCTTGATGCCGAGTATTCGGTGTCGCGTCGTCTGCGGCTTGGGGGTGATGACGGAGAGCTTCTGTCCGATCAGTGCGTTCAGAAGCGTTGACTTGCCGACGTTCGGACGGCCCAGGAGAGCGACATAGCCGGTTCGGAATGGCGTCTTCGCAGTCACACTTTCTTTCCGGCGGCCTTTTTTCTCCGCGCGGCGGCCGAGGCGCGGCGAAGCGCCCTCTGGGCGCGAATCTTCTTGTAGGCAAGCGCCGCAGCGCGCTGTTCGGCCTGCTTCTTCGTCCGTCCCGTCCCCTGGGCCATGCGCTTTCCCCGGATGGAAAGTCCAACCTTGAACTGCTTCTGATGATCCGGACCGCTCGTCGAAATGAGCCGGTACTCCGGCGCAACCTTCAGCACGGCTTGGCACTCTTCCTGCAGCAGCGTTTTGAAATCTCGATCGCCCCCCTCCTCCGGCACCTTTTTGATGGCGTCCTTCAGGTGGATCTTCACAAGCTTGTCGGCCGCGGAGAGCCCTCCATCAAGATAGACGGCCGCCAGAACCGCCTCATAAGCGTCGGCCAGGATCGACTTCTTCTCCCTCCCCCCGGACCGCTCCTCTCCTTTTCCCAAATAGAGGAACGCCCCGAGGCCGAGCTTCTTCGCGAGGGCCGCAAGCTTCTGCTCATTTACGATCGAAGCGCGAAGCTTCGAGAGCTGCCCCTCGGTGTACTCCGGGAATCGCGCCATGATCGCCTGGGTCACCGACAGATCGAGCACC
>CBDUXZ010000445.1:0-2168 GCA_965371325.1 uncultured bacterium
ATTGCACCAACACGCGGGAGTTCAAGCGCGTCGACGGCAAGGTGATCCCCGTCGAGCACACGGAGGAGGGGGAGGCCTGCGAGAAGTGCGGCAGCCCGATGATCCGAAAACGCGGGCGCTTCGGCGAATTCATTGCATGCTCGGGTTACCCCGACTGTCGCAACACCCGGCCCATTGGCGCGCCACCAGGGGCCGCGGAGCCCTCCGGTGAAAAGTGCCCCAAGTGCGATGGCGACATGGCGCTCAAGACCAGCCGTTTCGGCTCCCGCTTCTATGGGTGCATGAACTACCCCAAGTGCAAGGGGGTGAAGCCGCTTGGAACCGGCGTTTCGTGCCCCGAGGAGGCATGTGAAGGGGAACTCGTGCACCGAAGTTCGAAGCGGGGACGCGTCTTCTACGGATGCGGCAAGTATCCGGAGTGCAGTTACGTGCTCTGGGAGAAACCCGTGGCCGAAGCGTGCCCGGAATGCAAATCACCCATCTGTGTCGAGAAGTACACGAAGAAGCTGGGCCGTCACATCCGATGCGCGGAGAAGGCGTGCGACTTCACACGCGTTCTCGAGGAAGAGGCGGCGGCGGGCTGACCGGCAGGGCGGTCCCGCCCCCGGGCGCGGATCGCGATTTGAAAATTGCTATCCCTATCCGACCCGGCTAACCTCATCGCCGGGTTTCGTCTTTTATTGATGCGTCCCTCCAGGGAGAATCCAGAATGACCGGCCGGCCGGCAATCACCATCATCGGCGGCGGACTGGCGGGCTGCGAGGCGGCCCTCCATGCCGCCCGCTACCCGGTGGAGGTCGTTCTCCACGAGATGAAGCCGCGTCTCTTCTCGCCGGCGCACCAGCTCACCGATCTGGCGGAGCTGGTCTGCTCGAACTCCTTCCGATCGAACGCGCCGGAGACCCCCGCCGGACGGCTCAAGAACGACATGCGGGCGCTGGGATCGCTCGTCATCGGAGCGGCCGACGCCTATGCGGTTCCCGCGGGACAGGCGCTGGCTGTGGATAGAGGGCTTTTCTCGCGGGCCATCACCGAGCGCATCGAGTCGCATCCCCGGATAGAAGTTCGGCGGGAAGAAATGAAGGAAATTCCGGAAGAGGGGTGCGTCATCATCGCCACCGGTCCGCTCTGCAGCGAAGCGTTCTCGGCGCGCATCGGGGAATTACTCGGGAAGCGGCACCTCTACTTCTACGACGCGATCTCCCCGATTATCTATGCCGACACGATTGATTATACAAGCTGCTTTCGCGCCTCCCGCTACGGCAAGGGAGAAGATGATTACGTAAACATCCCCCTCGGCCGGGCGGCGTACGAAGCGTTCATCGCGATGCTGTGTGAGGGGGAGAAGGTGGCCCCCTACAAGTTCGAGAAGGCGCTCTACTTCGAGGGATGCCTCCCCGTGGAGGTGATGGCCGAACGCGGGCTTCAAACGCTTGCCCATGGCCCCATGAAACCGGTGGGCCTTTGTGATCCGCGGACAGGTCGCGAGGCACACGCGGTTGTGCAGCTACGGCAGGAGAACAAGGAGGGCTCATTGCTCTCCATGGTGGGATTCCAGACCAAGCTCAGGTATCCCGAGCAGCGGCGCATCTTCAAAACGCTTCCGGGTCTTGCCAACGCAAGGTTCGCGCGTATGGGATCTGTCCACCGCAACACGTTTATCAACGCACCTCTTTTTCTCGACAAAACGCTCCGCCTCCGCAGCGATCCGCGAATCTTTTTTGCGGGACAGATTGCAGGTGTCGAGGGGTACGTCGAGTCGGCGGCCCTGGGTATCTTCGCGGGCCTCTCCGCGGGAAAGATGGCGTCGGGTTCAGGCGAACCGGTTCCGGCGCCGCCGGCAAGCACGGCACTGGGCGCTTTGCTGAGTTACGTGGCGGGGGCGAATCCTGACAACTTCCAGCCCATGAACATAAACTTCGGGCTCTTCACGCCCCTCGCGGATGCGGGCCTCCAGGCGCGCGGCGCGAAACGGGGGCGCCGCGGCTCGCGCGCGGAGCGCAAGATGCGCACCCTCGCGCGCGCCGAGTCCGACTTCACCGCCTGGCTCTCGGCGACAGATCTTCCGGCAATCGGCTGAGCATCGCGGCAGCACCCCCTTCACACGCGCCCCGAGGGCAAAATCCTTTGGGGTTCCGGGGGCCTGTGGTAGCATGGGAAGGATCTAC
>CBDUXZ010000446.1:0-2157 GCA_965371325.1 uncultured bacterium
GCCCCGCTCCCCGAGAGTCCGGCGGGCGCCCTGCTCGCCATCGCCGACAAGCTCGACACGCTGGCCGGCTGCTTCCACGCTGGACTCGTTCCGACCGCCACCCGGGATCCCTATGCCCTCCGGCGCGCGGCGATCGGTATAATCACCATTCTCGAGTCACGGCCGCTCTGGCGCCTCCCCCTGGATCAGGCGGTCAGGCAGGCCTGCGCGTTTCACGGCGAAGGCGAGGGATCCGGTATCCCCGATTTGATCCTGGAATTCTTCCGCGGGCGTCTTCAGACTTACTTCGCGTCGTCGGGAAGCGCCGTCGATGTGGTGGAGGCCGTGCTATCCGCCCGCCTTGAACCGAAACCGGGGAGTTTCGTGCCCGGGCGTGACGAGTTTTCATGGGACGTCGCCGGGCTCGCGGCGCGGGTGTCCGTCATCTCAGAAGCGAAGAAGCGCGACGATTTCGCCCCTCTCGCCACGACCTTCAAGCGCGTCGTGAACATCCTGCCGCCCTGGGATCACATCAACGCGTTCGCGCCGTACAGGGATCTCAAAGACGACGCGGAGGTTAGATTGCGCGATGCGTTCAGGGAGGTGAGCGAACGCGCCCCGGGGCTCCTGAAAGCGCGGGAGTACGGAAGTTTCTTCAAGGAGCTTCGCAAGCTCAAGGCGCCGGTCGATCGCTTCTTCGAGCAGGTTCGGGTCATGGATGCCGACAATCCTGATCTCAAGGCGAAGCGCCTCGGCCTCCTTAAAGATATCGCGCAACTCTTCTACGAGATCGCCGATTTCTCGAAAATCGTCGTAGAGCGCGAAAGCGAAAGCTGAACCGGAGGAGTCCTCTTGGCCCCGAAGAAAAAGACCGCACGAAGGCGCGCACCGAAAGGAGCCCGCAGCGTCAAGAAGGCCGGTGCGCCCCGCGCCCAGCGGTTGGTCTTCTTCTTCGGCGGGGGGAAGGCCGAGGGGAACGCGAAGATGCGCGACTTGCTCGGCGGGAAGGGGGCGAATCTCGCGGAGATGGTCCGCCTCGGCCTGCCGGTCCCCGCCGGGTTCACCATTTCCACCGAGATCTGCGGATACTTCTATGGACACCGGCACACCTACCCCAAAGTGCTGAAGTCCGTGGTGGAAGCGGCCCTGGTGCGGGTGGAAAAGATCATGGGCGCCGAGTTCGGATCGGCCACGAACCCGCTCCTTGTCTCCGTCCGTTCAGGCGGGCGGGCGAGTATGCCGGGCATGATGGACACGGTGCTGAACCTCGGCCTCACGGACAAGACGGTCAAGGCGCTCGTCGCCCAGACGAAGGATGAGCGCTTCGCTTGGGACTGCTACAGGCGATTCGTGCAGATGTACGGGGACGTGGTGCTGGGGCTCAAGCCGGAGTTCGTGGACGATAAGGATCCCTTCGAGGTCGTCCTTGAGGAGGTGAAGCGCAAGAGAAAGATCGAGGATGACAAGGATCTCACGACAAGCGACCTTCGGCGGCTCGTATCGCTCTTCAAGGATCTGATTTTCCGGCGGACGGGACGGGCATTTCCGGACGATCCGCGCGCGCAGCTATGGGCCGCCATAAGCGCGGTATTCGCTTCCTGGAACAATCCGCGCGCCATTGCCTACAGGCGCCTGAATCAGATCCCCGACGACTGGGGGACAGCCGTCAACATCCAGGCCATGGTCTTTGGGAATCTTGGGGGCGATTCGGGCACAGGGGTCGCCTTCACGCGCGATCCGGCCACAGGCGAGCGGAAACCCTACGGCGAATACTTGTTGAACGCCCAGGGTGAGGACGTGGTGGCCGGGATGCGTACGCCACACGCGATCGATCGGCTCGCACGCGAGATGCCGTCCCAATACCGCGAGCTGATGCGGATTCAGAAGATACTCGAGCGTCATTACCGCGACATGCAGGACATCGAATTCACAATCCAGCGCGGCAAGCTCTGGATGCTTCAATGCCGATCGGGGAAACGAACGGGCCGCGCTTCGGTTCGCATCGCCGTGGACATGGTCCGTGAGGGGCTCATCGACCGGACCGAGGGACTGCGTCGTGTCCAGGCGGACGATCTCGAGCAGTTCCTGCGGCCCATCTTCGACCCTGGGGAGCTCAAGCGGGCGGAGCAGGAGGGAAGGCTGCTCGCCTCGGGCCTCCCCGCCGGTCCCGGCGCGGCA
>CBDUXZ010000447.1:0-2154 GCA_965371325.1 uncultured bacterium
CTTCGATCGCAGGTCCGATAAGTTTCCCGAGATAGTAGAAGATGGCGACCGAGAAGAGAATCCCTACGAGGCTCAGAAGAAACGCAGCGCGGTAGCTCGACTGCAGGAGAAGATCGCGCCGGAGGAAGGCGAAAGCCTGAGCGAAAGCGCTCATGGTTCATGCTCCATTGTAAGCTTCCCCTCGCGCATGACGGCCATGTGAGTGCAGACGGCCAGGGCTTCCTCCCTGACGTGGGTTACCAGCACGACCGAATGCCCCCCATCCTGCGCCAAATTCACGATGAGGCTGCGAAGGGTCGCAGCCGCCTCGGGGTCGAGGCTCCGGGTCGGCTCATCAAGCAGCAGCACGGACGGTTCGTGGAGGAGGCCGCGCGCCACGGCGAGGCGCTGGCGCATTCCGCTCGAAAAGGTGTCCACCCGAGCATCCATTATCTCCTCGATACCGAGGGCGCGCGAAAGCTCCGCGATCCGCCTTCGCGCGGCCGCGACCCCCATGCCCTGAAGCGTGGCGAAGAAGGAGAGATTCTGGCGGCCGGACAGACGCCAGTAGAAGGATCGCTCGTCCCCGGTCACCAGGCCCACGCGAGCCCTCACCGCGGCGGGCGACTTCACACAGTCGCGGCCTTCGATCTCCAGCCGGCCATGGGTGGGAAGAAGAAGGGTTGCAAGAAGCTTCAGGAAGGTGGTCTTGCCGGCGCCGTTCGGCCCCATGATGCCGAGAAGAGCCCCCCGCGGGAGGATCAAATCAAGGCCATCGACGGCCGCCACGAGAAGGCCCCGCCTGCGGAGCCAGCCCCGGGGTCGCTGAAAATCTTTCGTTACTCCTTCGGCCAGAATGGCGGGAGGCTCTGACATGCCGCGCGAGTCTACTGAGCGGGATTCTCACTGTCAATCAAACAGTTCAGAAAGGTCGCCCGATCGGCCGATGTAGAGAGGGATGGCCCCGGTCCGGGGCCAACAAACAAGGGTGACATGTCTCTTCATACACCGTTCAGCCTGCTCTGGAGCGTTCTGGCTTTCAGCCTTGCGCTCCTGGTTTTGGCGCGTAATCCGCACGCGCCTGCCAATCGCGCCCTCGGCCGGTTCTTCACCGCCCTGGGATGGTGGTCGTTTTGCGAGTTCCTCTGGAACAACGCCCCGACCGCCGATGTGGCCCTGCACTGGCTCCATCTCGGAATGCCCGGCTTCCTTCCCATGGGCGGGCTCTACCTCCTGCTCGTGCTGAACCTTACCGAAGGGGAGCATCTGGCCGGGCGCACGTCGGTGCAGTTGTTCGCATACGGGGTTCCACTTCTCGTGGGTGGGATCTCGCTCCTGGGAATTCCGCTCTTCGACAGGGTAGAGCCTGCCTCCTGGGGCTGGGGCTACCATCCCACATCGCTCTACATGGTCTACCTGGCCCACCTCGGTTGCTGTTTTACGGCGGGCCTCACGCATAACTTTCTCTATCTGAAGAAGACGTTGTCTCGTCGGGGACAACACAGGGCCCGGCTCCTTCTCATCGCCTCGGCCATACCGATCATCACCGGCACCCTTTCGGATGCCGTGCTTCCGCTCATGGAAATCCAGGTTTTCCACGTGGCATCGCTGGCGGCGACGCTCATGCTGGGCTCCTTCATCTATGCGATGGTTGTTTACGGGGAGCCGCTCATTAGTCCCGAGACTGTCTCGTCCGAGATTCTCGCCACGATCCCCGACGCGGTATTCCTCATCGATCAGCACGGCCGCCTGCTGCATACAAACGCCGCGGCCGCCCAGCTCACGGGGCGATCGCGAGAGGCCCTTCGCGGAATGCCTCTCTCCGATCTGATTGAGGTGCCACCGAACTCCCTCCGGCAGGCGGGTCATGGTGCGGGCGCCTTCTCGGACTTCCAGAACGCGGAGGCCGCTCTCCGAACGCGAGGCGGCCAGCGTGTGCCCGTCGCCCTCAGCACCTCGGCGTTGATCGACAACACGGGAGACTTCATCGGCCTGGTCGGCGTGGCGCGCGATCTGCGGGCACTCAGGCAGCTTCAGTCGCAGGTTGCGCAAACAGACAAGCTGGCGGCCATAGGAAGGCTGGCCTCGGGAATCGGACACGAGATCAACAATCCCATCACCTACGTATCGATGAACCTGCGCAGCATGCGCCGGGAGCTGGAGGACTTTGAGAAG
>CBDUXZ010000448.1:0-2133 GCA_965371325.1 uncultured bacterium
GTTGAAGGCCGAATAACCTGGGTAAATGCCGCCTTCACGCGCCTGACCGGCTACTCCGCCGAAGAGACGATCGGTCGAACACCCCGCCTGTTCAAGTCGGGAAAACAGGATGAGGAGTACTACCGGAATCTTTGGAAGACCATCCTTGGCGGAAAGGTCTGGCGGGGAGAACTCATCAACCGGCGGAAGGACGGAAGCCTTTACACCGAGGAAGAGACGATTACCCCCGTGCTTGACGAAGACGGCAGCATCACCCACTTCATCGCCGTCAAGCAAGACATTACCCGGCGGAAGGAAGCGGAGCGCCAGATCCGCTCCCTCGCCTTTTACGACAGCCTTACAAAACTCCCCAACCGGCGGATGTTCCTGGAGCGGCTTGGGGACACGCTCGATCTTGCAGCACGACACGAACGGCTTGTGGCCCTGCTCTTCCTCGATCTCGATCAATTCAAGCAGGTTAACGACACGCTGGGCCACGCCGTGGGCGATCAGCTACTGAGTCAGGTGGCGGAGTGCCTGACCGCCAACCTTCGGGCGAGCGACTTCGTGGCGCGCTCGGATTCAGGTGTGCCT
Organism: uncultured bacterium; assembly: GCA_965371325.1. Taxonomy (GTDB): domain Bacteria; phylum JAUYMQ01; class JAUYMQ01; order JAUYMQ01; family JAUYMQ01; genus CBDUXZ01. Next base: position 574 of record CBDUXZ010000448.1, read on the forward strand.
GCCGCCGTCGTCTCGCGCCTGGGGGGCGACGAGTTCACCATCCTCCTCACCGAAATCGCCGACGCTCAAGATGGGGCCACGGTTGCCCGGCGCATTCTGCATTCGCTCAACAAATCCTTCTCGCTGGAAGAACACGAGGTTCTTACCAGCGCAAGCATAGGCATCGCGGTTTACCCGATGGATGGGGAGGACGCGGGAACGCTTCTCATGCATGCGGACGCTGCGATGTACCGCGCTAAAGAGCGCGGCGGCAATGACTAGCAGTACTATACAGACGCGATGAACGCAGCAGCCGCCAGGGAATTCGATCTCGAAAAACACCTGCGCCGTGCACTGGAGCAGAAGGAACTATCCGTTTTCTACCAGCCAGTACGCGACACGATCGACGGAACGCTCGTCGGCGCGGAAGCCCTCCTCCGCTGGACGAACCCGGAGAGAGGCCCGGTCTCCCCCGACGAGATCATCCCGGTTGCCGAGAAAACAGGCCTGATCGTCCCGATCGGAGAATGGGTGCTTCGCACCGCCTGCGCCCAGGCCCGGGCCTGGCAAAGCGAAGGTTTTCGCCCCCTTCGCATGGGGGTCAACGTGTCCGGCCATCAGTTCCACCGGCGCACGCTGCTGGAAGTTACATCCGGGATCCTGAAAGAGACCGGGCTGAGCCCCGCTTATCTCGAAATGGAGATCACGGAGCGCACACTCCTGAAAAACGACGACGCGACGAGGTCCGAACTGATGCGACTGCATGAGATGGGGATCGGCCTTGCGCTTGATGATTTTGGAACCGGTCAGTCCTCGCTCAGTTCCCTGAAGCGCTTTCCGTTTGATCACGTGAAGATCGATTACTCTCTCGTGAGAGAGATCACGACCAACCACGACCGTGCAAGCCTGACGGCTGCGATCATCGCGATGGCCCACAAGCTCAGCCTCAAGGTGGTGGCGGAAGGGGTGGAGACGGTCGAGCAGGCCCGGTTCCTCCGCAAGCACGGCTGCGACGAATTCCAGGGATATCTCTCCAGCCCGGCGGTTTCCGCAGAGGAATTCTCCCGCTTTCTCGAAAAAGAAAAACCTGAGTAATAGCATGCGGGGGGCCGCGCGATCCGGCAGTCCCGTTTTTAGATCAGCGCGATGTCCGTCGCGATGATCCCCGCCACATTCAACTCCAGCGCCACCTTTCCCCTGATCAGGAAAGGCCCCTTCCCTTTCTCGAGTTCCAGGCCCAGACGCTGGTAGGCCTTCGGAAAAAATGTCACCTCGAAGCGGCCCCACTCGTCGCTGAAGGTCACGAACTTCATCAGTGCATGCTTCACCTCCCCCGAGGTCCCGGGCCCGGATACCTCGCCTTCAGTGCCGGCGACACCTGATTGGGCAAGGGCCGGAGAAGGCCTTGCTGAAGTGAGTTTGCCGGTGACGTACCAGCCCACCGCGTAAATCGTCTCGCCCACGTGCGCCTCGATGTCGACGGAGCGCACCGTCGCGCGCTTCGCGCGCAGGCGGGCGACCTTCCCGGCGTGAAGGGCGAGCGGATGCGCCGAGACGGTGATCCCGAGGATTTCCATCTCG
>CBDUXZ010000449.1:0-2122 GCA_965371325.1 uncultured bacterium
AAAAGACCGACCTCGACGAGCGCATCACGCAGGGCACGGCGGCGTTTACCCCTGCGGGCGATCTGGCGGCGCATGCCCCGGGCCTCTCGCCGCTTCTCGTTGCGGGATTGCTCCTTGCCGGTGTCGAAGGCGTCCACACCCTCGGGGAAGATGCGGACGCCCAGATCGACGATCCGCTTATTCGGCTCATCAATCAGAGCCCATCCGATGGAATTGGGGCCAAGATCGAGCCCAAGAGTCAGATTCGACATCGATGGCTCCTCCCCCGGGGGCTACCTGATGTCGTCCTTGACACGGCCCGGGTAGGTTGCGAGAATACCGATAGTGTAATTGATCCCGGCCTGTGGTGCTTTTCGTAACAAGAAAAGAATTCGCAGGCCACGGTCTACGGACCGACCGGCCGTAATCCCCCCCGGAGTGCGGCCATTTTTCTGCGCGGAATACCGCGATAGGCAGGTTTCCGCTACCAGGGTTTCCCCTAGCTGCGCGTGCATCCGGCGCTGGAGGGAGGGAAGAGAGTAGCTTTCAGCAATCAGCGTTCAGCCGTCAGCTATCAGCCCGCGTCTCAGCTTCAAACCGGAGAGCGCGTAGCCGGGCGCGACGTCCGGCCGAAACCCCGCCACCGCTGGTCCGGAATCCGGATCTCTCAGCGGTTACCCCGATGCCTTCCGCTCGTCGACGTACCGGTTGATACCTGCCGTGAGATAGGCGACTTGGCTCGCTCCCAGGATTCTCTGGCCCTTTATCCAAGTGCTCTGCACGGCAACAAGTCCAAGCTCGATGCTCTGGTCCTTCACGCGCAGCCCAAAGATGGGTGCCCCACTCATCCCGCCTATCGAGTCAAGCTCGACGCTCCCGCTCTTCCCCACGTAGTGGCCCCTGAGGCTCACAATCTTCCCAATGAAGGGATTCCCCGTGAGACCACGGTACGTTTCGGGGACATCCTCTCCATGAAGCCGCTCCACCGGAAGTGTCGCGGCTCCGATGAAGACCGCGGCATCGCGACGGGTCGGGGAGTCCTTCGTTGTAACCTTGAACTCCTCGCCGGGAAATCCTATCACGGCGTAACCGTCGAACTCCTCGTCCACCTCGGCGACAAGGTCCTCACTGACACAGCAGACACCGTTCGCGGAAAGCGTTGCACGAAGAAGCGGCGCAATCGGGACAAGTCCGTAATCAAGGCCGCTCCCCTCATGATCGAGGATGAAGACATTCTCCGGGTCGAACGGAAGCGGGATGTGCTCCGCCCTTCCGCCAGGCCGATGGATGCCTTCAAGAAGAGAGAAGCGGAAGGTCTTCCGGCCCACCTCTGGCGCTCGCTTGATGGACTCGAGGACGTGCCCCGCCGTGAGGAAGAACCACTCATCCCGAACGTTGATGATGCAGCCTGAAGCGAGTCTCGGCTGAACGTCGTACTGCTCGAATATCGTCGAGCCCTCCCGCGGCTCGACGAGCTGATCGCACCAGCTCAAGCCCACCACACAGGGACACACCGCATCCTGAATCTTCGTCCAGGCATCCTTGATGACCACTTCCCAATTGAGACGCATGCCTGACCTTCGTTTCTCTGTGAAAGCCCATCATTCTATCTACCACAAGCAGCCCCTCGCTGCACGACCACCCACCGGACGGAAGTCTCCTCAGCGCCTAACAACCTCGGACACCTGGCGGTGTTTCGTGGGAATCTGGGCTTATCCGGCCATTTCGCTGATTATCGCCTTGCTATCCCTCCCACCCTATGCCCTTATGTCCCGACACCTATAGGGCGCGGGTTTGGCGTCCGACAACCGCCACAGGAGCCCAACGACATGGCGAGGGCCGACACTATCAATGCGCCTCGAGGCGGCAAGCGGATCGCGGCACGAGCGCGAGCCGCTATCGGCTACGTGCGGCGCTCAACTGACCGTCAGGAACAATCAATCCCTGATCAGAAGAAGGCGATCGAGAAGTACGTCGACGATCACGATCTACGGTTGCTGCGCTTCTACGTGGATGATGCCATCAGCGGAACGAGCACGGTCGGACGGCGCGCTTTTCAGGACATGATCGCGGATGCGAAGAGACGATCGTGTGATTTTGGATTTGTAGTCGTCTACGACGTCAAGCGCTTCGGTCGAGTTGA
>CBDUXZ010000450.1:0-2110 GCA_965371325.1 uncultured bacterium
CCACGACGAGACGAAATCCGACGAAGATCGCCTCGTTCTTCACGCTTTTGATCGCCCGGCGCACCGGGCGGGGCAGGCGTCGCCGTCTAGCCAAACCAGACCTCCACGGGTATCGCTACCGGGTTGAGGACATAGCCGATACGGCGCCGCCGGGCCCCACGAAGATTCCAGCCCCCGGCAGCGCGCCGTCTCTGACGCGCCCCGGCGTACCACGCGCTTCCGTGTACGGCAAGCGCAGAGCTCACGGCAACTCCAGGAACCTCGCCAGCATGAAGGCGTAAACCCTGGCCGCGCGCACGAGATCCGCCACGCGCACGTGCTCGTTCGGCGCGTGGGCCTGCCCGAGATCGCCCGGCCCGAGAATAACGGTCGGGATCCTGGCATGGTGGATGAGGAACCGAGCGTCCGTGGTTCCCGAGAGACCGGTGTGTCGGGGAGGCCTTCCGTCGACTGCAAGAAGGGCCGCGTCGGCCAGGCGGACCACCTCGGCATTCCCGGGAATCTCCGATGGGCGCGCGAACACGCCGTACTCCACCTTCGCTCGAAAACCAGCGTGAGTGCGACGAAGATCGCGAAGGACGCCTGCAATCTCCCGCCGGATCTGCGCCTCGGTTTCGCCCGGAACAACGCGACGATCGAATTCGATCGTGCAGGACGGCGGGACGATATTCGATCTTACGCCCCCCTGGATTTTCGAGACCACAAGGCTGGGACGTCCGAGGAGCGGGTGCCGGGCGCGAAGTTCCAGACGCGAGAGTTGCCGGATAAGGTGCGCGGCATGCAGCACCGCATTGACACCCCGTTCCGGCGTGGATGAGTGCGCGGCACGGCCGAGCAGATGGATCCGTCCGCGCAGAGTGCCCTTGGCCGCAAGGGCCGGCAGCAGGCCGGTGGGCTCGCCCACCACGGCCATATCCGCCCGCAGGAGCTTCTTCTGCGCCCGAAATTCCGTCCCCTCCCCGCCGAGGGCCTCCTCGTCGCTGACCAGGTGAATGGCGACGCGGTGGGGTGATCGTATGCCCGCGCGGATCACGGCCGCCGTCGCCTCGATCATGGCCGCGACGCCGCCCTTCATATCGACGGCGCCGCGCCCCCACAACTTCCCCCCGGTGACTTTTCCGCCGAAGGGGGGATGTGACCACGCCTCCCTGTCGCCAACGGGCACAACATCGAGATGACCGTTAAAGAGGAGCGTCCTCACGCGGGACTTTCGCATTCGGGAGACGGAGCCGTCGAAGCTTCGCGCCGCGAGCAAATTCCAGCGCCCGGCGGGCGAGATAACCCGCTTCACCGCGAAGCCGATTTTCCGCAGCCGGGGCTCGAGGAGTTTCGCGGCCAGGCGCTCGTCGCCGGGCGGATTGGGCGTGGGGATTCTGATCAGGGCGCGGGCAAGAGCCAGCAGAGCGCGTCGGTTGATCAGATCAGAGGGGCGCTGCGCGGCGGGCATGGGGCCTCGCGCTCGGGCTGACTTGAAGAGCTTCCCGCCGTGGGAGCCGGGAGAAGCCGGCCTACCAGTCGTAGGCCTCGTCGAATGTGTCCTCGCCGAAGAACTGCCGGAACGGCGTGCGCTGTCCCAGCCAGTGGGCGGGCTTGAGCACGACGAGCTCGTAGAGGTATCCGGCGGGATAGGCGACTGACCCGGCGACGTGAACGGGGTTTCCTGCCTCGTCGGGGTCGTATTCACCGGCCTTTACGCTTCCGGGAACCGCGAGGGTCGCCCCCAGAAGCAGCAGGAGCGCCAGGATCAGGGGCGCGGCAATCGGGGCCTTCGATGAAAGAAAGAGCTTTCTCATGGGAACCTCGCTTTTATAAGGCAAGGCGCGCTCCGGAGCGGCACGCACGCAATCATCGCAGCACATTCTAGTCGGGGGTTCGGGGAGTCTGCAAGCCCGTTTTCTTATCGGCAATTCGTGGGCGGCGTTGAAGCGGGATCAGCTCTCGGCAACCTCCTCGTAGAGCGCGAGGGTGTCGCGAGCCACGCGCTCCCAGGAAAACGTTGCGGCGCGTGAGATTCCGCGGGCCGCCATATCGGCGCGCAAATCGTCATTTGATAGAAGCCGCTCCATCGCCTCCGCGATTGCATCCGTGTCTTCGGGATCCACCAGGAGGG
>CBDUXZ010000451.1:0-2103 GCA_965371325.1 uncultured bacterium
CTGAAGGCGCTCTCCGCGACGGATCGTATTCTCCTGTTAAATCCTGAATTCGACTGCGAGCTGCGTGACAGGGGCCTGCTCTACTTCCGGCTCGAATGTTTCCGGAGCGCCCTGCGGGATCTCAGTGCGTACCTCGAGAGGAAACCGGATGCCACGGACGCGCGCGAGATCCGGCGCCACCTCAAGCGTTTATCCAGACTTGTCAAAATGGTGAACTGACGGCGCGATCATGACGGTGCGCCGCGGGGCGAGATCAAGGACTGCCTATCGGGTTACTTCCTCTCGAGAATCTCCAGCATGAACTTGCGGGCGGAGCGAGCCAGGAAACGTGCCTCGGCCGCCGAGCGCCCCGCCGCGGCGAATGTCACGATGATGCGCCGCGGTGCGCCGAAACCCTGAGGGTGGCTCTTCACGTAAACGTCGGGGAAAGATCGGCGGATCGCCGCGAGCATTGGGGAGAGCCTTGATTCATCATTGATGTCCGTCCGGAGTCTCGCTTCTGCGCGGTACGACGCCCCCCCGGCCCTCACGCGTAGTGTGAGCTGGGGAGCCACTTCCGCGCTGAACATGGCCTTCATCTCAGTGGGGATCCCCGGCAGGCAGAAGACCTGGAGGTCCTTCCAGATCAGGTGCGCGCCCGGGGCCGTCCCCACGCGATTGTCGAGGGGGGTAGCGCCGGAGGGCAAGCGCGCCATTTTAAGGCGGGCCGGACCCATCGCCGGATCGGAAATCTTTTTCAACTTGTGAAGGGCGCTATAGCGCGCGCTCACAATCGCGCGCGCCCGCGGATTGACGCGAAGCCGTTTCTCCGCGGCCGCCCCGACCGCAGAGAGGGTCAGATCATCGTGGGTCGGGCCGAGCCCTCCGGTCGTGATAAGGACGTTGCAGCGCAGGCGGCGCGCTGCCCGGATTTCCGCCACGATCTCCTCGAGGCGATCGTCCACGGAGGTCATCTGGCGAACGCTTCCTCCCAGGCGTGTGATCCGGTCCGCAAGCCAGTGGGCGTTTGTGTCGAGCGTTCGGCCCGTGAGAATCTCCCGGCCTATGGTAAGCAGAAAAAACTTTAATTCCTTGTCGGTACGTTTCATCGTCGCGCCTTGGCGGCCCCTCTCCCCGGGGAGGGGCTGCGGGGATGCGTTCTCCGACGTTGCACGCTGTCATCTCGGTCTGCGCCGGGGGCGAAATCCGAGTCAGGGGGAGTAGCTCGAGATGCCTCGCAAGCCGAAAGTAAGTTTCCAACAGTACGAAAAAGAGGTCCGGAAGTTCGCCAGGGACCACCGGAGCGGTGCGACGAGCATCGCCCTCCGCGCGGCGCGCATTCTGTCACAGATGCCCGCAGATGAGGAAGGCGGCGTCATGCACCGGCGCAAGCTCGAGAAAGCCTGCTCGATTCTCCTCGACGGGCACTCGGTTATCGCCGCGCTCTGGAACCTGACCGACGCGGTCCTTGGCATTACCCCCTGGCCCGCCACCGGGAGAATGGCGCGCACCATGGTACGGGAGGGGGCCCGCAACTTCATCCGCGGACTCCAGGACGATCTCTCTTCCACGGCCGACACGGCCGGTGAACTGCTCGGCCGCGCGAGCAACATCCTGACACACTCCGTGAGCCAGACAGTGCAGCAAACCCTCCTGGCCCGCCACAAGCGATCACCAATCAGGGTGATATGTACGGAATCCCGTCCGATGTACGAAGGGCGCGACATGGCGCGGACGCTCGGCAGGGCCGGCATCAAGGTGACGTTTATTCCCGACGCCGTGGCGGGGGCGGTACTCTACGAGGGCCGCGCGGAGGCCGTGCTCGTGGGGAGCGACTCCATTTCGGAGCGGGGCGTGGCGAACAAGGCAGGTACCTGGCTGCTCGCCATGGCGGCGCAAGCGACGGGCGTTCCTTTCCACGTTGTGAGCACACACGCGGCCCGGCTCCCCCTCGCGATCCAGGAGAAATCTCTCGAGGTCTCGCGCGAGGGGAAGGAGGTCTGGCCCAAGACTCCGAAGAACGTCCGTGTTCTCAACCGCGCCTTCGATCGCACCCCGCTCGATCTGGTATCGCTGCTGGTGATGGGCGGCCGCGTGCTTTCCGGAGAGCGTGCCGAGGCGGAG
>CBDUXZ010000452.1:0-2098 GCA_965371325.1 uncultured bacterium
CTCGGCGGACAGGGGAACGCACAACGCGCTTCGAAGGTCGTCCCTGTCCCGAAGCAGGCGGAAATTGAGCCGGTCGGCCTTGCCGGTTATGCGTCTTGGCAACCCTTCCTGCGCGACCTTTCCCGCGATTCCCTCACCGAGGGGAAAACGGATCTTCGGGAGAAGCTCGTCCTCGATTCCCCGGGCGACGCGGATCTTGAGCAGGTTGTCTGCCGGGTCGAGCAGCATGAGGGAGCCCTTGTCGGCCCCGGTCGTCCGCACGGCCGTATCAAGAATGAGGGCGAGGAGATCCTTCTCCCCGATTGCAAGGTTCTGGGCCCGAATGATTTCATGGAGGCTGCGGATTACGCGTTTTCGGTCGGCGGGGTGCGTCTGTTCCTGATTCGCCAGGTCGGCCTTGGGGCCCCAGATCATACGCGCGGAGAGGGCATTCATCTGCTGGGAGGATTGGGGTTCAAGGGCCCGTCGGAGACGGCCGGCTAAATTCCCGGTTCCCGGGGACATCGCGTCGACGATAACGTCGACCGGTCGTTCCTCGGCTATCCGTTCGGGGTTGTCCGTGATGAGAGGTGCAAAGCGATCGCGGAGGGCCGGAGGGCGCTCGCTCAGATAGCTTTCGACCCGCCGCAGCGCGGCTCCGGGATCGGGATCGAGGAGCGCGGCGAGATCTACCCGTTGGTCAGACAGAATCCCTGCCAGAACCTCCATTGCCTCGGGGCCCGCGCCGACCAGAGCGACGCGTGTTCGTGATTCATCCGTCATTTTCTTTTCGTAGTGAGGCCTGACAGCGTAATGGTTATCTCCACCTCGCGCGCGGGATGATCGCCCTCCCTGATCTCCAGGGGAATGGCGAAACTGGCCGGCCCGAGCCGTGTGGGCGCTCCGACCGCCACGATCTCCCATTCCTCATCCAGCTCGCCGCGCTCGGCGAGATCGGTGACTTCCGTCGTGAAGTCGATTGGCTCGAAATCCGATTCGAGGAGATCGATGCTCGAGTCGGCCGCCGGATCGTCCTGAAGAGGCTCCATGGGGATATCGAGATCCGGCATCTCCTCGCCCAGCTCCTCCACGAGCGCCTCGGGAAGCTCGGTGTCTTCCGGATCATCCTGAACAAGAGGCTCACCCAGTTGCACGGGGTCGTCTCCGGCGGGCACGGGCGTCTCCTCTGCTTCCGCCGCCAGCGGTCGCGGATCGAAGCTTTCATCGTCGCCCCCGATTAGATCCGGCGGGGGCGATTCGGCGGCGCGGGCGTGTATCCTGCCCGCCTCTTCGCTGGCCGTCGGCGTGATCTCCTCACCGGCGGACGTGTCCGGGGTTGCCGGCTCTACCGACGACGATCGCAGCTGGCGAAGGATGAGCTTCGCGATGGTGGTCAGTCCGTCAAGCACCCCCGTGCCTTCGGTGGCGATCGTCTTGTATGAGCTGGCCCCAGCCTTGTTGAGGCGGCGGTTGAGTTCGTCCTCATCGAGCGCTTCGTCCGCATCGCCGTGGTTCCACTGGAAGATATGGGGCACATCGGCCAGTGATCGGCCGTAGGCAGCCAGAATCTCTTCGAGATCTTTGAGGCTCTCGGCGTTCGACTCGAGCTGGCCCGGACGGGCGTCCGCCACAAACACGATTCCGTCAACGTTGCGAAGGAGCGTCTTGCGCGTCGTGCCGTGAACGGGATCACCGGGAACGCTCGTGATCTCAAACTTCGTCCGCATTCCCTTGATCTCTCCCAGAGCGACCGGGAGCAGCTCGTAGGCCACGGTCGGGTCAATTTGCGTCGGTATTCGCGTGAGCCGCCCGCGGAGGTCGGGCCGGAGCTTTCCGTGGATGAACTCGAGGCTGGCTGTCTTTCCCGAACCCGAGGGTCCGTAATAAACGATGTTCGCCGATACCTCCCGGGTATGCCGGTTGATGTTTGCCATGTTCTAGCCAACCTCGTTCTTTTGGTTTAACAGGCGACGGGCATGGGTGCTTATCTGGGGCAGAACATTCTTGCTTTTGGAAAGGTCTCGAAGATCGCGCTCCTTCATATACATCAGATACTTCATCGAGTAAATGAGGGGGGTTTTCGGGTTGGCGACAAGTCCCAGTTGCACCTGATAGATCT
>CBDUXZ010000453.1:0-2070 GCA_965371325.1 uncultured bacterium
GTCACCAGGAACGCAAAAAGCAATCTGCTCGCTGTGCCGCTCATCTTCTTCTCCTCCTCTTCACGGCTCCGACCGGGCCGCTCCCGGGCTGAGAGCCGACACAGGCCTGGAACGCCCGGCATGTATGGAAAACCAATTCCGAAGCGGAGCCTATCAGCACCCCGATCGGCTTGTCAATGAAGTGGCCGGCAAGCGCTGACCGCCAACTCAGCGGGCCGCGACCGGGTTTGCTCCCGCCGGGCCGCCGGGGAGGCAAGGGGCGTGGGGGCTTGCGCCATCGAAGCCCAAGTAGCGGCTCCTTATCAGGAATCCTCGAAACGGGCGGGACGCTTCTCCAGAAAAGCCCGAAGATTCTCCTGCGCCTCCTCCGTCTGGGAGGCCTCGGCCATCCGCCTGGTTGCGTAATCGTAGGCTGCGGTGAGATCCATATCGACTTGACGGTAGAAGGCCTGTTTCCCGATCCCCTTGGACGCGACGCTTCCCCGCGTCGCCCGCCCGAGCAGGGCGCGGGTCTCGTCTTCCAGCTTTCCTGCTGGAACGACGCGGTTCACCAGGCCCCAGGCCTCGGCCGAGGCCGCATCGATCGCGTCACCGGTGAACAACATCTCGAGGGCCCGTTTGCGGCCTATCGCCCGCGCGAGCGCAACGCCAGGCGTCGTGCAGAACCATCCCCCGATTCCGCCCGGCACCTGAAATCTTGCACTCTCTGACGAGACCGCGAGATCACAGGTGGCCACAAGCTGGCAACCGGCGGCGGTGGCCAGCCCCTGGACCTGCGCGATCACCGGCTGCGGAACGCTCTGGATGCTCTTCATGAGTTGCGCGCATACTTCAAGCATGCGCTGCATGGCTGGAAGATCACGACCATCCATGTCGGCGAAGTCATGCCCCGCGCAAAATACGGGCCCCTCGGCCGCCAGGATCACGCCCCGCGCCTTGCCGTCACCGATGGTTTGGAAGGCATCGAGGAGTTCGCGCAGATGATCCTCCGAAAGGGCATTGCGCTGCGCGGGTCGGTTCATGGTCACGACCGTGAAGTCCCTCTCGCCTGTCACCACGATGTGGCGGTAATTCATCTCTCTCCCGCCCCGGCTCTCGTAAATGCTTGACCAGGTGACCCCCGTGCTCCCAGCAAGTCTATCACTTCTCTTCCATGGGCCGGACATCTCGACAAGGAGCGACGCGAGGGCCGCCTTTTCCCCCGCGCTTCCTGGCGCGCCAACGGAAAGGGCCGCCATCCGGGAACGGCGGCCCTTTGACAGATCTGTAATCACGACAGGCCCGTCAGCCCTCGAGCCGTGTTACGTTCTCGGCTGCAGGACCCTTCTGCCCTTCGACGATGTCGAACTCGACGCGATCACCCTCGTTCAGCGACCGGAACCCGTCACCCTGGATTGCCGAGTAATGAACAAAGACGTCCGCCTCCCCTCCCTCAGGGGTGATGAATCCGAAGCCCTTGGTGTTATTGAACCATTTAACGGTGCCGGAGGTAGGCATACCAACTCCCTTTCTCATTCTCTGGTCGGAGCACGGGCTCGCCGTACCTGCCGACGCTTCATGACTCGCGGAACTCCCCTCCGCGTGGGGTCGCCTCAAACCGTCCAGGACGGACCGGGGCCCTCCTGACGTGGCCTGGTAGAATTATCAGCGCGTACCCCTCTCGTCAACGGGACCCCACAAGGCCCCTTCGAGGGTTCGGCAGCACGGCCGGACACCCCTCTTCGACTCCAATGGCAAGTGATCGGAGCTGCTGAGCCGCCGCGTTACTCCTCGACTATGGCGCTGGCCTGGATCTCGAGCTTCAGGGTGGGAAGGACGAGTGAAGCCACCTGGACCACCGTCCGAGCCGGATAGTCCTTCGGAAAAAACTCCGTAAACACCTTATCGACCGTCGCCACGTCACGGATGTCCGTGAAATATTGGGTGAGGTGCAGGACGTTTTCACAGGACGATCCCGACGCCTTGAGCACGTTCTTCAGATTTGTGAAGGCCAGTCGGGCCTGCTCCGACACATCATCGGGGATGCTCAGAACGGGTGCGAGCCCGACCTGCCCCGCGACCTCCACACGG
>CBDUXZ010000454.1:0-2061 GCA_965371325.1 uncultured bacterium
GCTCATGGCCTGCATTGTCAACGATAAGGCGGTGGGAAATGTTTTCAACATCGGCAACCCGAGAGGAACGATCACCATCTACGGGCTGGCTGAGGCCGTTTTACGAGTGACCGGAAGCATCAGCCCTATCGTATTTGAGCCCAAGACCTACGCCGACGTGGAGCTTCGTATCCCGAGCATCGAAAAGGCCCGGGAGATTCTCGGCTATTGTCCGAAGGTGAATCTCGACGAGGGGATTCGTCGCACCGCGGAGTGGTATCGTGATCGTGCATAGGAGAGTCGTCCGCCTGGGGCGGCCAGCGATTGAGAGCGGCGATCTGCAATCCCTCATCGCCGTACTTGCGACGGGGCATCTTGTCCAGGGCCGTGTAGTGGAGAACTTCGAGCGAAAGCTGGGCGGGCTTCTCGGGATGGAGCACGCGGTTGCGGTCAGCTCGGGAACCGCGGCCCTGCATCTTGCACTGAAGGCCCTCGGGATCGGACGCGGAGATGATGTGGTTGTGCCCGCTTTCACGTTTCCGGCAACGGCCAACGTCGTGGAATGGCTCGGCGCGCGCCCCGTCTTCTGCGACATTGCTCCGGGGAGCTTCAACGCCGGCCCCGAGGAGGTGGCGCGCGCCGTCACGAAAAAAACGCGCGCAGTGATCCCCGTACACACCTTTGGAACTCCGGCGGATGTTCGGGCGATCGCGGACGCCGCCGCGGGGGTATTTCCACGGCGCAGGAAGCCCCTCATCGTCGAGGACGCCGCGTGTGCGCTCGGAGCTTCATTACGTCAGGAGCCGGCCGGTACGATGGGGGATGTGGGGTGTTTCTCATTTCACCCGCGCAAGATTATGACCACGGGTGAGGGAGGACTCGTCGTCACGTCGGACGAAGCCATCGCGCTCCGGGTGAGATCGCTGCGATCACACGGGTTGGTTCGAAACGGCAGGGGCTACGAGATGACGGAGCCCGGCCTTAATTATCGCATGACCGATCTGGCGGCCGCGTTGGGGACCACGCAGCTCTCACGGCTCGAGAGCATCCTCGCACGCCGGGCGCGCCTCGCGGGCTCCTACCGGGAAGCGCTTGGGCGGTTCGCAGATCTCGCAATGCGCTGCGGACCGGTAGATTCCATTATCGCGCACCAGTCCTTCGTCGTTCAGTTCCGCACACAGGCACTTAGACGGCGGGCCGAAAAAGTGCTTCGACAATGGGGGGTCGAAACGACTTTCGGTACGCACTGTGTACCGATGCTCGACTGGTATCGGCGCAGGTATCGCTTGAAGAAAAGCATGTTCCCCCGCGCCTGGGCGGCCCAGGAGCAAACCCTCACGCTCCCTCTTCATCCGGGGTTATCGGAGGAGGAGCAGGGCCTGGTTGTTCGCTGTATTCGAAAGGTCTGTGCGAGATCCGGGTAGCGAAAGCGCGTTCCGTGGGGGGCTACCAGATTTGAAGCTACCCCGGGAAAGGATCGAAAGCGTGAATCACGAGGAACCCAGCTTAGAGACGAAGCAAACCACAAAAATTGTGGAGTACTACGACGAGCGCGTCTCGAGGTACGGAACTTCCGGCAAGTCGACCTTGCTGGATGAGAACCTGAGACTGCTGGAAATAGAGACAGTGATCTCCTGGTTGGGCAAGGATGCGACCGTTCTGGACATATTCTGCGGTAACGGCGTTACAACGTTGCAGCTGTCCAGGCGTTGCAACGCAATCACCGGCGTGGATCTTTCGGGAAAGATGATAGATGCAGCCCGGAAGATGATGGAAAGTGAAAGCCCGGCGCCCGAAAACCTTTCGTTTCACCACGGAAGTGTGCTCGACATAGACAGACAATTCGGTTCCGGTAAATTCAACACAGTGGTATCGATAAGAGGTCTCATAAATCTCCCTTCCTGGGAATCTCAGAAAGAAGCAATTCTGAAAGTCCACGAGATCCTCCCCGTCGGCGGTAAGTTTATTTTCATAGAGGGATCTGCCGAGGGCCTGTGCAGGATCAACGAGCTCAGGAAGGCCATGAAACTCTCTGAAATAAGTGAGCCCTGGTTCGACAAATATTTCGATGATTCGAGGCTT
>CBDUXZ010000455.1:0-2058 GCA_965371325.1 uncultured bacterium
AAAGCAGCAGGCGCGTTTTCTTCGGATCGGCGAACGCGACGGCTGCGGTGATTGCTGCATCCCCTCCCCGTCCGAAGTCATCCCCCACCAGTATGCGGCCGGGATCGCCGGCGGCCCCGCGCCCTTTATGGACGGTAAGTACCGGAACGCCGGCGATCCGGACGGTTTCAGCAGCCGTGCTCCCGATAAGAGCCCCCTTGATTCCCCCGAGGCCGCGTGTGCCCATCACGATCAGATCCGCCTTGATCTGGCCGGCCACCGTCCTGATTTCCTCGGCCGGCCGGCCGATGGCGAATACTTTCGCGGTCTTCACGCCAGCCTTCTTGTATCGGGCGACCCAGGCGGTGAGAGTGCGTTTCGAGCGGGTTGTCCAGGTCCCCCCTTTGCCACCCGCATCGGCCTCGATTTCACGCATCATTCGGTAGGCGAAGAAGGTTCCATGGGGAAAGGGATAAACATGGAGAAAGGTTATGCGCGCCGAGGTGCGCCCGGCGATGCGAATCGCTGTTCGCGCAGCGGAGGCGCTCGTTGAAGAGAAGTCCACGGGAACCAGGATTCGCCCGATGTTCTTCATTGACCCTCCCCCCAATCATCATGGCGCGCTGTTGAACGGGTCACGATACCATCGAGCGCTGAAAAAAGCTCACGCGGCCGTGGACGGCTTGACACGCCGGGTGCGGCGCTCTTTATAATACGGTCATGCGGATATCAGAAGACGAAGTATATGTCGGGAAAGATCTGGAAGGACAGGAGATCGATCTCACACCCGCTCTGGTCGATAACTACGCGCTGGCGACGGGCGATCATCATCCTTACTACCGGGAGGGGGTGGAGGGGGGGGAGCCAATTGCCCCGGTCCTCATCCTCGTGAATGAAGTTTATGCCCACTCGGGCTGGTATCTCCCCAACGTATTCGGGAATCTGCACGCCAAACAGGAATGGTCCGTCCTGAGAGCCGTTCCCGTGGGCGAGCGCGTCCGGACGCGTTGCACCGTCGTCGACAGATATATAAAGCGGGATCGCGAATACATCGTCAACGAATCGCTCATGTTCGATCGATCCGATCGCATTGCGTGCCGGGGCCTGACACATCAGAGCTTTCTCATGGACGATGCGCCCGCGAGCCTCGAAGCCGAGAAAGAGAGGAAGGGAAAAAAAGAGAGGCCACCTCATCCGGGCACGATCGAGGGGGACGGGCTGGAAGCTCTCGAACGCAAGATTACGCTCGAGATGAGCCGTGCGTTCTCGGGGCCTGCCGAGAACTACCACACGAACGAGGAGCTCGCGCAGCAGCTCGGTTTCCCAAAGGTGCTCGTTCAGGGGATGCTCTCCACCTGCCTTGTCTCGGACCTGATGACGCGCCACTTCGGCCTTGGCTGGTTTGTGGGGGGCCGTATGTCGGTGAATCTGACCGGCATCGTCTGGGTCGATGATACGGTCATCACACACGGCACGATCACCGGAGAGGCGCCCGAGGGGCCTCACCGCAGGGTCCATCTTGCGGTCTGGGGAGAGAAGAGCGACGGCACCCTCGCCCTCGTAGGCTCCGCGAGCGCCCTTAAGAACGGGGCTTGAAGAGTCCCGGCTTCCCCCGGGCCATGAATGGATTTCCGGATGTCGCAGGAAACAAAGCTGGTGGACGGGGAGGGAAACGTTCGGACAGGCATATTTCAGGAGCCCGTTCTCGAAGTCAATTACCGCGATTTCAGGCTGACAGATCCCTTCGGTAAACCGATCGGCAGGCTCAGGCGACACTTTGCATTCAACCAGTTCCAGTTCCTCGGCGCGCTCTCTGAGGATCTCGTCTTCGGGTGCGCTGTTGCAGACGTGAAGTATGTCGGCACGGCCTTCCTCTACTTCTATGAGCCTTCCTCTCGCCGGTATACGGAATTCAGCTTCAAGAGCCCTCTCGCCATCGGAACGCGCTTCGACCAGGCGCCGGAGAGCGGGAGGGTCTCCTTCAGCTCCGGCCGAAACCGGATCGAGATGATTGGTCGGACAAACCCCCGCGAAAGACTCCTTCGTGTGCGACTCGCGCGCGGCGTCTCCGTTGATGCG
>CBDUXZ010000456.1:0-2055 GCA_965371325.1 uncultured bacterium
GGAGGCCATTCTGACGGCTGGGCTGGAGCACGTTCGCCAAGCACGGCGTGACTGGGACGTTCTGGAATTCCGCTGGATCGGCCCCGACGCGGATCCCGCGATCACCGAGCGGTCCCTGGGCCGGACCGGGTTCCGCGCCCGCACGAGCGTCCGGGACCACACGGCCGTCGCGGAGCCGCATTCGAGGCCCATCGGTGGTGACTATCCTCACAATACGGGTATCCACGCCGTGGGTTCGGTGATACGCCATCGTCATTGCCTCAGCGAACCGCTTCGCTTCGTCATACACGCCCCGGGGACCGATAGGATTCACGTTCCCCCAGTAGTTCTCCCGCTGCGGGTGAACGAGCGGATCGCCGTAGACCTCTGATGTGGAGGCCAGGAGAAAGCGGGCTTTCTTCGCCAGAGCCAGGCCGAGGGCGTTATGTGTGCCAAGCGAACCCACTTTCAACGTCTGAATAGGGAGTTCAAGATAGTCAATGGGGCTGGCCGGCGATGCAAAGTGCAGGATGGCGTCAAGTGCACCGTCAACTCGAATAAAGTTCGTTACATCATGCTTGATGAAGTCAAATTTGCTGTTCTGGAAAAGGGGCGAGATGTTATCAACGTTTCCGGTCAGCAGGTTATCCATCGCCAGAACCTGCCAGCCCCTATCAAGAAACAGCCTGCAGAGATGAGAGCCGATGAAACCGGCGCCACCGGTAATGAGTGCTCTAGCCAATCTGTCCGTCCTTCCGTCGCTCGATCGTCGGGGCCCCGATGGAAACGTACGTGAAACCATAATTGCACAGCTGGGCCGCCGTGAAGATGTTGCGCCCGTCGAAAATAACTGGTTCTGAGAGAAGCTCGTGCATCCTTGCGAAGTTGGGCTGCCGGAATTCATTCCACTCCGTCATGATCGCCAGGGCATCCGCATTCTCGAGGGCCTGGTAAGGGTTCGGGGCATACTCGATGCGATCCCCGAACAAGGCTTGCGCGCGATCCATGGCCTCGGGGTCATATGCGTGCACCCGTGCTCCATCCGAAAGTAATCGTTCAATAACCACCACGGAGGGGGCTTCCCGCATATCATCGGTCCGCGGCTTGAAGGCGAGTCCCCAGACTGCTATCCGCAGCCCGCTGATCTCACCACCGAAATAATCCTTGATCTTGTGATAGAGAAGCTCCTTCTGTGCATCGTTCACGCTCTCGGTCGCCTCAACCAGGCGAAGGGGATAGCCGGCCTTTTCGCCCATCCGCAGGAGGGCGCGGAGGTCTTTCGGAAAACAGGATCCTCCATAGCCAATGCCGGGAAAAAGAAACTGCTTTCCGATTCGTTTATCCGATCCAATCCCAACCCTGACCTCGTTGACATCCACGCCCAGGCGCTCAGATAGGTTTGCGATCTCGTTCATAAAGCTGATCTTTGTGGCGAGCATCGCGTTGGAGGCGTATTTGATCATCTCCGCACTACGAAGCCCCACGGTGAGAATGGGGTTTCCGGTGCGAACGAAGGGGCCGTAGAGCTCCGCCATGATCTCCGTCGCGCGTTGGCTGTCAGAGCCTATTACCACGCGGTCAGGCTTGAGGAAGTCATCAACGGCCGCTCCTTCCTTCAGGAACTCGGGATTCGATACGACGTCTACGGGGGAGTCGGTAACTGCGGCGATCTCCTTCCGGACCAGATCCCCTGTCCCGACCGGGACCGTGCTCTTGTTTACGATCACCTTGTATTGATCGATGCTCTTCGCAATTTCGCGTGCGACAGCCAACACATGGGTCAGGTCCGCCGAACCATCTTCCCCTTCGGGAGTGCCTACTGCTATGAAGATCGTGAGCGAGTTCCGGACTGCAGCGCCAAGATCAGTGCTGAATTTGAGGCGTCCTTCTTCCGTGTTCCGCTCGAGTAGTTCTCTCAACCCTGGTTCGTAGATCGTCGGAATGCCCGCCTTGAGCCTTTCGATCTTGCGATCGTCCACATCTACACAAATCACGTTGTTCCCGGTCTCCGCGAAGCAGGTTCCAGCGACCAGGCCGACGTATCCCGTACCAATTACAGCGACGTTCACTTTTCAC
>CBDUXZ010000457.1:0-2052 GCA_965371325.1 uncultured bacterium
AAGTAGAGCGAGTAGAGGGAGAAGAGCAGGCCGTTGAAATAGCCCGGTTGGCCCGCCCCCGACCTGAAGATCGAGATACCACCGAGTTGCCGCGAGGCGTAGCCGTGAAAACCCCAAAGCGTAAGAAACACAAAACCCAGGAGAGCGAGAAGGCCGACCACCACCACGCGGCTCCGCCTGAGCTTCATGAACTCCGTGCGTATAAGGACGGAAAACGCCATGCGTACTCTCTCCGGGCGGCCGCGCGCCTCGGGTCTAGGCCGCCTCTTCCCTGTCGTCGCTCGTCAGCCGGAGGAAGATGGTTTCGAGAGACTCCCTCACGTTTCGAAGCTCATTGACCTGGAAACCCCTCTCCACCAGGCGTGCGTTGACCCAGGCGGGATCGTGACCGGCAAGTGCGAGGGTCAGCGAAGCCCCCTCCGTGTAAAGCACCTGCACCCCCTCGAGGGTTTCCAGGAATGCGCGCGCGACATCCGACTTGTCGACCCCGACGCGCAGGTAAGAGGATTGCGTGAGGAGCCCATCCACGCTTCCCTGATAGAGAAGCTTTCCCCGATCGACGATCCCCACGCGGTCGCAGAGCTGCTCGACTTCGTGCAGCAGGTGACTGGAAAGAAAGATCGTCATGGCGTGATCTTCGGCCAATGACCGGATCAGCGCGCGAATTTCGAGACTCCCGCGCGGATCGAGGCCGTTACCGGGCTCGTCGAGAAGGATGATCTCCGGGCGCGGCAGAAGCGCCTGGGCAATGCCCAGTCGCTGGCGCATCCCGGTGGAATAGATGGAAACCGGATCCCGCTCACGGCCGCGAAGGCCGACGATCTCGAGCACGCCCTCCATCTCGACACGGCTCGCGCCGCCGCCCAGGGACGTAAAGAGTTTCAAGTTTTCCCAGCCCGTAAGACGCTCGTAGAACGCGGGCCCCTCGACCACCGCGCCCAGCCTGGAAAGCGCCTTCAGCCGATTCCGGCGCGCGTCTATTCCGGCGATGCGAACCGTCCCGGCTGAGGGCCGGATGAGGCGGAGGATCATCCGCATCGTCGTGCTCTTCCCCGCGCCATTGGGACCGAGAAAACCGAATACCTCACCCCGCAGTACTCCGAGAGAGATCCTGTCGACGGCCGTGCGCCGTCCGAAGCGCTTGCTCAGGTTTTCCGTCGCAAGGATCGTTTCCTGGAACATCGGATGCCTTCCCCCTGCCCGGTCGCCCCCCGGAGATGGCGCCCTATTCAAATTATTTCCAGGACGGGCTTTCACGGGGACCCACGGGGGCCTTATGATAGGGATCGTCCTTTTATTTTCAACCGGGGCCCCTCTTGCGTATCGGGCCGGACCTGCTCCAGGATGAGCCCATGAACCCGCCCGCAGATCCGCCCAGTTCTCCGAAGAGCGGGGCATCGCTCATCGAAGCCCCTGTCTTTCCGCTCCCGAACGCCATTCTCTTTCCCGGCGTGCTTCTCCCGCTCCACATTTTTGAGGAGCGCTACAAGCTCATGTTGCGATCGGCGCTCAAGCGTGATCGGCGGCTGGCGGTCTCGCTCCTCCGGAAAAACGCCCAGGGGGACTGGACCCCGAGCATGGTGTGCGCTCTGGGTGAAATCATGAAAGTCGAGGATCTGGATGACGGGGAGAAGAATATTCTCCTGAAGGGGATCACACGGGTGGTTCTTCGTGAGGTCAAGCAGGAGGAGCCTTACATGATGGGGCTATTGCAGCCCCTCGATGATCTTCACCCGCAGGAGGCGGTCGGCCGACCGGAGCAACAGGAAATCGCCCGCCTCGCGCAACAGCTGATCTTCCTGCTCGACATGAAGGACGCGGCGCGCTGGATGAACATGATCGGTTTCGTGGAAGATCCCGGCCTTCTCACCGACTTTGTTACCTTCTATCTCCTCGAGGACATGTCGCTGAAACAGGATCTCCTTGAAACACTCGACGTCTCCGTCCGGATACACCGCCTGAAGGCTGCACTCGAAGAGGTCATCAACAATCTGGAGGCCTGAGGGAATTCACCGCCTGCTCCCCGAAGAGACGGCGCAGGTTCCGGTGGCG
>CBDUXZ010000458.1:0-2037 GCA_965371325.1 uncultured bacterium
CATGGCGATCGCCTGCTTCGTGGCGGGCGCGGAGCAGAACCGGAACGATCTGCGAATTGCCGCTGGTCTGGCCGCGGCGTTCGCGGTGCTCACGAAATATTTCGCCCTCACGCTCATTCCGCTGCTCGCCGTGTACGCGATTCTGTTCCGGAAGGATCTCACAAAAAACCTCGCCGTGCTCCTTCTTCCGATCGCCGCCTATACGCTCTGGCATCTCCATGGCGTCTACTATCACGGTACGGGTCATTTTTTGAACGCCATTGCGTATGGTGCGGACCGACACGCGCATCCCGGTCACTTCCTACGCCAGACGATCAGCACGCTCACCTTCACCGGCGGTCTGCTCGCCGCCCCGCTTCTCGCCTTCCTGGCCTTCGGAAAGAAGCGTGCTGCAATCGAGATGGTGCTGGGTTTCGCCGCGGCGATCGCGCTTCTCTGGAAAGCAGAGTCTGCACTTCGCTTTCAGGTGAGCGCCCCCAACCGCGTACTCCTGGTGCTACTCGCGGCGGGCACGCTTGTTTATCTGGCGCGCGCGCTCTCGGATATCTTCAGTCGCCAGGATCCCTTCGGGTGGCTTCTCAGGTTATGGCTGTGGGGGGGAATTATCTTCTGTTTCTACTTCAACTGGACGGTCAATGCGCGAACGGTTCTTCTCTTCGCGCCGCCCGCGATCATCCTGTTTGCCCGCTGGACGGAGAATAACGCCGTTCTTCGCCGCACCGCCATCGTGTTGGGCCTTGCCATTGGCCTGCTGGTTTCACTGGCCGACTACGAGTTCGCTGAATTCGGACGCCGGGAGGCCATCCGGGTCGGCGATCGGTACGGTGACGACAAACGCACACGCTTCATCGGTCACTGGGGCTTTCAGTATTATATGGAGCAGATGGGTTACCGACACATCGATTTCGGGGATCCCTCGCTGGAACCCGGAGATCGCGCGATCATTCCGATGATGCACACGGCCTCCAACCGCCCGCTGCGAGAGCTTTCGAAGATGCACACGATTGAAGGGGTCTATTATCGAAGCACCTGGCTCCCCGTTCTTGTCATGAACAGGCACGCCGGCGCCGGATTGCACGGGAGCTTTCTCGGTCTTCTCCCCTTCGCGTATTCGGAACTTCCTGTTGACGTCGTGGAGATCTGGCGATGGTGAAAAGCGCCGACAGGCCGGCCAAGCTTCCGGCGAGCCCCTGGGGCTGGCTCCCCGTCGCGGCGGCGTTTGTGTTGGTGCTGCTCGTGGTTTCGCCCGAGGGAGAATTTCCACTCAACGACGACTGGATCTACAACTCGTCGGTTCAGGAACACAGCGACGAGGAAATGCGGATCGTGGAACGCTACACGGTCGCCTATTTCTTTCCCCAGCGCATTTACGGGCACGCCCTCGTCAAACTATTCGGATTCTCCTTCGTGCTGATGCGCGGAACGGGCATACTCGCTGCCTTCCTCTGCCTCTTCCTCACGTACAAGGTTCTTCAAAGGTTGGGTTTCCGCACCTCCGCATGCCTGGCGGGCACCGCGGTGCTCCTCGCCAACCCCATCTTCTTGAACCTCGGCTACACCTTCATGACGGATCTCCCCTACCTGGCGCTGCTACTCGCCTCCCTGCTGGGCTACCTAAACGCCGCGCAGACCGGTAAACGGAGATGGCTGGTTGCCGGGGCCTTTTTCACGATACTTGCCGCCACGCAGAGACAAATGGGTATCCTGATCTGCCCGGCTGCGGTGTTCTATTTCTTCCTGCACCGGAAGGAGCGCCCACTGGCCTCTGCGGATTGGGGGATTCTCCTTCTGCAGATCCCGATCTTCGCGGTGTTGACCTTCTTCATCCACCCCCTTGGCATTGACACAGAAGGATTGTCGAAACTCCTGAATCCTTTCCAGTGGGCGGAGTTTTACAACCTGCACCCGCTCTCCATCTTCTCGGCGATGACCGGCGTCGATTACGTAGGGATTTACGGAATTGTGCTTCTCTCCATCATCGCCTATCCCGGTCTCTTCGTCCTTCCTCTTCTCTTGGGGGGACTCGTGCGGGGCAGG
>CBDUXZ010000459.1:0-2017 GCA_965371325.1 uncultured bacterium
ACCAGGGGCAGGCCATCATACTCTCCGAGACGGGGCCGTCGCATTTGCCACACACATCCACGATCGCAAGCTGGCGGCGATGGGTCCTGAGGAACTGACGCCGCCGCATGAGACGCCAATCCCTGGTAGCCACGCCCTTGCGCCTCGAACGCCTGCGCTTTCGTGCCGCGGGCGCCAGCAACTGCCGGCGTGTCTTGAGCCTCTGGAAAGCGATGAGCATCCGGATGGCATTTTCGAAACGCCTGGCCTGCTTTACGCTCATGGCGCGTCGGACGAGGGCTATGAATTGCGGGTGTAGTGACCGCCGCAGTCGGTCGTAACCCACCGGTGGCCAATCGTAGGGCCACCCTGGAAGCTCTCCTGAGAACATCTCGTAAATCACGATGCCGAGGGAGAACACGTCGGAGCGCAAAGTGGGCTTCCCCATCGCCTGCTCCGGCGCCACATAACCGACCGTCCCCGACCCGGACCCCTGTAGCGTTCTTTTCTGAAAGATGCGGGAAGTGCCGAAGTCAGTCAGGCGAAGCCGGGATCCGGAGAAGAGGATCAGGTTCTCCGGCTTGACGTCGCAGTGGATGATTCGATGTGAGTGCGCATGCGCAACCGCCTCGAGCATCTGCTCGACAAGCATGAGGCGCGTGGCCAGAGAGAGCCGGCGTTTGAGCCGGTCGGCGAGGGTGCACTCGCCGAGGGGATAGACGATGACGAACTGCCCATCGATGAACTGCGCGTTCTTGATCGGAAGAATGTTCGCATGATCGAGCGCGGCGGCATGGCGCACTTCCTTTCGGAACTCCGCCAGCATCTGAGGCGTGATCAGGTGACGGTGAGGGAGCTTGATCGCCACCCCCAACCCCTCAATCGTGTCGTAGGCCTCGTAGACCTGCCCGAAGCCCCCTTCGGCAAGCCTTCTCCGGATGCTGTACTTTCCAAGTTTTTGACGTGTCTTGAGCATCTTGATCCCGGGCCCTGGCACACGGCAGGCGGGCGGATCTGATCATGTTCCGGCGCTGCTTGCAAGGGGTGTCACGGCCCCCCCTGGCCCGCTTTCACCGAGGGAGGGGAGAGGTGCCCTGAGCTGCGTTTTAAAGGGATGAAGGTTATACATCGCCCCGCCCGGGCTGGCCCCTCGTTTCGCGGGAAGCACAAACCATGCTAGAAAGACGTCCATGATGCCTGAACCCGGAAAACGCGGAAACGGGATGCTCACCGCCGACACCCTGCGGACGCTTATTCAGAGTGGTGAGGTCGAGACGGTCCTCGCCGTCTTTCCGGATCTCTACGGGAGGCTTGTCGGGAAACGGATCACCGGGCGCTTCTTTCTTGATGAGGTACTGGGGCAGGGGATGCACGCCTGCGATTATCTCCTTGCCTGCGACATGGAGATGGACCCCGTTCCCGGATACCAGTTCACCTCCTGGTCGAAGGGCTACGGTGATATTCACTGCATTCCCGATCTTTCGACGCTGCGGCGCACCGCGTGGCTCGATCGGACCGCCCTCGTGCTTTGCGATGTTTTCAGCGAAGAGGAGAAGGCACTCGTCGAGGTGGCCCCTCGCACCGTTCTGAAACGCCAGGTGGAAAGGGCCGCCGCGGCCGGCATGCGCGCCATGGGAGCTTCGGAGCTCGAGTTCTTTATCCTGCGTGAGACCTATGAATCGGCCCAGGCGAAAGGGTTCGAGAATCTCGAATCCTACGGCTGGTACGTGGAGGACTATCACACGCTTCAGGGCACCAAGAACGAGCCGCTTCTGGCGCTGATTCGCCGCCACATCGATAATTCTGGCATCCCGGTCGAGTTCTCCAAAGGTGAATGGGGACCAGGCCAGAACGAGATCAACTTGCGATACACCGATTTCCTCGAAATGTGCGACCGCCATGTGATCTACAAACAGGCGGCCAAGGAAATCGCAATTCAAAACGGGCTGGCCGTCACCTTCATGGCCAAGATGGACGAACGTCTCGCAGGAAGCTCCATGCATCTTCACTCAAGCCTCTGGTCGACGGAGGACGGGAG
>CBDUXZ010000460.1:0-2013 GCA_965371325.1 uncultured bacterium
GACTCAAATCCTGGGTTCGGGCGCTTCTGGAATACCTGAACGGGCGCCGCACGCTTCTCGAGATCCCGACGGACATTCAGGCAACGGCGTTTCAGCGCCGCGTCTGGGAAACGCTCCAGAGGATCCCGCGGGGCGAGACGCGAAGCTACTCCGAGATCGCGAAGCAGCTCGGAAAACCCGGTGCAACTCGCGCAGTTGCACGCGCCTGTGCGACAAACCCCGTGTCTCTCGTCGTTCCCTGCCACCGGGTCGTGCACAAGGACGGGAGCATCAGCGGGTACAGATGGGGGAAGGAACGAAAGCGGAAGCTCCTCGAGATGGAGCGGCGCGCGCGGTCCGGCAGGGGAGGCTCCTGATGGGAGGGCGAGGCTCCCGCCGTGCCGCATTCTCTCTCATTTCGAAGAGCGTCCATGATAAGTCAATAAGTCATGCCTGACCCCAGCAGGAACTCCAGGATGAGGCGCGATGTCTCCTCGGGCGCCTCCTCCTGCGGGAAGTGGCCCACATCCGGAATAGTTACGAGATCGACGCCCTCGAGATCTTCCATCATCCACTTCGCGTTCTGCATGGGCGATACATGATCCGCTTCTCCCCAGATCACGCGATAGGGCAGCGGGACCTTCGTCATCCTCGGCGCTGAAGTGGGGCCGCCGTGCCGCCGCCTGGGAAGACGGAAGGGCTTGAGACTTCTGTAGTAAGCAATGCTCGCCTCCCGCGCGCCGGGCTTACGGTGCGCTTCCGCGTAAAAACGCAGGACCTCCTCCGGAAAGGCGTCCCGCCGTGCTCCCCACCAGCGAAAGAGAAGCCTGACCCAGGCATCGTTGGCCACCTTGAAGAGGATTTCGGGCAAGGGGGGGAGATTGAAGAAGTAGAAATGAAGAGGCGCCGTCTTCACGAAACGGCGGTAACCCATGTTGATATTCACGGCGCGGCGAATCAGTTCGGGCCGGGAAACGATGATGCCGAGCGTGACCCCGGCGCCCCAATCGTGCCCCACGATGTCGCAGGGACCGATACCGAGTTCCTCGATGAGCGCCACCACGTCCTCGAGCATCACCCGGCCCGAATAGGGACCTCCCCGGGGCTTCTCGGATTCTCCCCAGCCCCTCAAGTCAGGAATGTAGAGCGTGCGGTGCGGCAACAGCGCCGGTGCGACATGCCGCCATGTCTCGCCTGTTTCAGGGTAGCCGTGGAGAAGCAGGCAGGGGGGACCGGTGCCGCCTTTTCGCAGGAAGAGTTCGACGCCGTTCGCACGCACCCGCTCATGTGCGAGATCCAGGAAACCGGGGAGGTGGGGAAGTCCCACACTCAACTCCCGCGATTCGCGTCTACCGGATCCTTGTCCGCCCGGTCGAGCATGCCCGGTGCCTTCAGAATGTCGGGTGGCCGCCGGAGCCGGATTGGGACCTCCAGCGCGAGGGGCTCTGTCGACCCTTCCTCGTAGAGGCGAAGCACGATCTTCCCCGTCTTCCTGATCGCGAAGGCCGTGGAGAACTGCGCGATGAAATCCACTTTCACGTGGGGGGGCACCTGGATCGCCTCCACCGGGCCGGACTCTTCCGAGCCGATGAGCGTGTGCGCGGAGACACGCCTCAAGCCGAGCCGCATCACGAGATCCTTCCGGCTGAGGCTGAGCGTTTTGTCGCGCTCGTTGCGCAGTGTGAGGGAGAGGATGATACGCCGGTCCCACCCCCGGCTGCTCCCGGAGCCGCCGCCCGAAACGCTCACCCCCTCCTGGCGGGCGGAAAGTCTCGGCGATTCATCCTGCGGGTTGACCAGGTGCAACGACCGGGAAGCGCAGCCGCCAAGCATAAAGAGGGCAGTCAGTCCCAGAAGAACAAAAATCCGCGTGGACATTCGATACTCCGAGCGTGTGCAACGATGAGATCATTGAGGTTGCGGCGGCGAGCGTAGGGCCATGATAGGAGAAGGGGCGCAAACATGAAAGCCGTAACAAGACGAGGCCCGGTCCCTTTATTGGAACCGGGCCTCGCAACGAAGTGTCGAACCAGG
>CBDUXZ010000461.1:0-1997 GCA_965371325.1 uncultured bacterium
CCCCCTCGTGGTAGGCAACGATGCGCTTCTCCTTCGGGGAGAGCACGCGGCTCCGGCGCTCCAGACCGGCGATTATCCGGTCAATCGCCTCTTCGATGTCCGCCATCTGAACGGAGTTCTTTCCCCTGCGCGCCGCCAGAAGAGCCGCATCGTTCACGAGCGCTGCCAGATCCGAGCCGACCATGCCCGGGGTCCTGGCGGCGATCGTCTGAAGATTCACGTCCTCGCCGAGCTTTACGCCCTTGACATGGATCTTCAGGATCGCTTCCCGCCCGAGAAGATCAGGCCGGTCAACTACGATGCGGCGGTCGAAACGTCCCGCGCGCAAAAGCGCGGGGTCGAGAATCTCGGGACGGTTGGTGGCCGCCATGATGATCACGCCGCGCTTGAGCGCCTCGGGATCGAAGCCGTCCATCTCCGTAAGAAGCTGGTTCAACGTCTGCTCCCGCTCGTCATTGCCTCCCACAACGGACCCGATGCCGCGCGCTTTTCCGATGGCGTCGAGCTCGTCAATGAACACGATGCACGGCGCCTGCGACGCAGCTTGCTGAAAGAGATCGCGCACGCGCGCCGCGCCCACACCGACGAACATTTCGACGAAATCAGATCCCGACAGGCTGAAGAAGGGCACCTTCGCCTGGCCGGCCACGGCCCTCGCCAGGAGCGTCTTCCCCGTTCCGGGCGCGCCCACCAGGAGCACCCCCTTGGGGATCCGCCCTCCGAGGCGCTGGTATTTATCCGGCGATGTCAGGAAATCGACGACCTCCTGAAGCTCCGCTTTCGCCTCGTCGATCCCGGCGACATCGTTGAAGGTTATGCCGGTGTCCGACTCGGCGTAGATCTTCGCGCGGCTTTTGCCAAAGCCCATGATCCCCGAGGCGCCCGATCCCATGCGTTTCAGGAGAAACGACCAGAGAAGAAAGAGAACGCCGATGGGAAGAATCCATCCCAGGAAGAAATCTCTGAGAAAGGTGTTCTCGATGCGGCTTCCGTATTTGACGCCCTGCTCTTCCAGGAGAGAGACGAGTTCGGGATCCTCCACGCGCACGACGTGGAAGGGAAGATTGAGACCCGTCTTCGGATCCGTCTCATTCAGGGTTCCGCGAACGTGATCAGGCGTGATCACGGCTTCCTGGATGCCGTTTTGTTTCAGCAGCGCCCTGAATTCGCTGTAGGTCAGATCCTGGGGAGAAGGAGTGCCGGAGAAGCTGTGATAGAAGGCGAGAACGAGAAGGGCTATTGCCACGTACCAGAGGGAGAAGGTGAAGCGCTTGTCCTTACCAAAGGGTGAGTTGCGGGGATCGTTCCGATCGGTGTTTTTTCCGCCCGGCCGGGGCGGCGTCTTGTCATCCTGGAAGGGAAAGGCCATGACAGCACTCCTCCTGGCTGACCGGGCGGAAAACCCGTACCGCACCGGGACCGCCCGGCCGGGGCGCGCCCATCCAATTCTAGCCCAACCCGCTCGAAATGAAACCTCACCGCGCGATAAACGGGACCTCGAGGGTCGCGATAGGGGGCGCAAGTGGGGCGCCGAGGGGCGTTAGAGGACGAATGCTCCATGCGAAGCGAAAGCGGCGTTCCCGATCGGATGCCTTGAGCGGCGGATCGAAAAAGAGAAAGCCCTCGACGCTCGCACCGGGATCGAGCCGTCCGGGGCGCAGCCCGACCCGCAACGCATCCATGGTATCCCCTCCGCGAGAGGAAGGGGCGCCCCCGGGGCCCCCTCCCAGGCCGATGCCGCCGAGGGAGATTCCCACATTGCCGATACTGATGCCCTGGGAAATTGAAATGCCCGAACCAGGGCCCGAGCCGGAATAACCGCCGTCTCCCTGGGCGCGCGCGATCCTCTGGACGGCGTCGCCAGGGGGAATCGCGGGGCGCCGCACGCCTCGCCCGTCGATGAGCGCCGCGTCTTCGAGCGTGAGTAGGATGGCTTCAGTCCGGTTGTTCGTCACCTTGACACGAACCGGCGTAACGTGTTGTGGAAGGTTTTTTGG
>CBDUXZ010000462.1:0-1975 GCA_965371325.1 uncultured bacterium
CGCAACCGAGACAGACACCAAAACCGCAGGCCATCGGCCCCTCGAGACTCACCTGGCAAGCAATGCCGGCCCGCTCACAGACCCGCCAGGCGGCCTCCATCATCGGCGTAGGGCCGCACACATAGGCCAAGTCGAAGGGCCGTTCCTTTTTCACAAACGTTGCGAGAAGGTCCGTCACGGTCCCTTCGACCCCCGCACTTCCGTCGTCGGTGGCAACGCGAACGCGCGCGCCGAGATCCCGAAAATCCTTCCGGCAGAGAAGCTGTGCTTTCGTGCGCGCGCCGATGAGCACATCGAGATCGGTGAAGCGACGTCGGCGCAGCGCCTGACCGAGAAGGTGGAGCGAGGCGATCCCCGTTCCGCCCCCCACGATGACCGGACGGGCGCCCTTCTCGGGGAGCACGAAGGACCCCCCGAGGGGGCCGAGAACCCAGAGCTTCCGCCCGGGCGACGCTTCCGCGAGCAGCGCGGTGCCACGCCCCACTTTCCTGTAAACGATGTCGATCGTCGTCCGTCGGCCCCGACGCCCCGTCCGGTAGATCGCCATCGCGCGCCCGAGGAGCGGCTCTCCCGCCTCCGTCACGCGGAGCATGACGAACTGGCCGGGCGCGGCGGTGGAAAATGCGGGAAGCGCAAGCCGGAGGAGGTAGGCGTCTTCGCCGAGGGCCCTTTGCAACGCGACCTCGGCCAGCTGGTGAAGCGGCCGGCCGTTCCCGGCTCCGCCCGTCATGGCATTATCTCCAGCAGCATGACGACTGCGTCCTCGCCATCCTCGTAGTACCGCGGGCGGACACCAATCTCCGTAAAACCGTACTGCTCGTACATCGTCCGGGCGGCGCGGTTGCTCTTGCGCACCTCCAGGAAACCCACCTTGGCCCCTCTCGCGGAAGAATAGTCCAGCGCATGGACGAGAAGCCTCCGCCCTGTTCCCCGCCGGCGATGGTCGGGGTGGACCGAGAGGTTCAGTAAGTGCATCTCCCCCAGGAAGAGCCAGAAGCAGACGTAACCGAGAACAGCGTTCTCCTCCGTCTCTTCCTCACGGCAAACGAAGATGTGGCAGAGCCGGTTGTCGAGTTCCTCCGAGAACATCTCGCGCGTCCAGGGATTCGGGTAGGAGACCCGCTCGATCGCGAGCACCTGCTGCAGATCGGCCGGGGTATAGCGGTTGATGGTGCGCGGTTCGGGGCATTCAGCGGCGACCGCCACGGAAATCACCTCACACTCGGGTTTAATCGCGAACTGGGCGGAAGCGCTCAGCCCTCCGATCGGGGCTGCAGTCGGAACTGTTTAATCTTGCGGGAAAGCGACTCGCGCGCCACACCGAGCTTTTCCGCGGTTTTCGAGATATTCCCGCCGTTCTCGGCCAGCTTCCGTGCGATGAATTCTTTTTCGAAATGGGTGCGCGCCTGCGACAGGGATCCGTCCGGCCCCGACCAGGAAGGCTCACGCTCGGCCCCCCGGCGTAACTCCTCCGGCAGATCGTCGACCGTGATCTTCTGCCCCGGGGTCAAGAGCACGAGCCGTTCGATGATGTTGCGAAGCTCCCGGACGTTCCCCGGCCAGGGATAGTTCATGAAAACATTCAGGGCCCCCTTCTCGAGGCGCTTTGGCTTCTGCCGCGACTCGGCCGCAGAGAGTTTGAGAAAGTGGTCGGCGAGAAGCCCAATGTCTCCCCGGCGCTTGCTGAGGGCCGGTACGTGGCAAGGGATGACGTTCAGGCGGTAGTAGAGATCCTCCCTAAAGGTGCCCTGATCGATCTCCTTCGAAAGATCCTTGTTGGTCGCGGCCAACACCCGAACGTCGACCTGGATCTTCTTGACTCCTCCCACCCTTTCGAAAGACTGATCTTCGAGAATGCGCAATACCTTGGCCTGCGTTTTAAGACTCATATCCGCGATTTCGTCCAGAAAGAGCGTCCCTTGATCAGCCAGATCGAACTTGCCCCGCTTTTGCGATATCGCCCCCGTGAAGGCCC
>CBDUXZ010000463.1:0-1961 GCA_965371325.1 uncultured bacterium
CCCTCCCAGGCTCGGTTCAAAGGACAGTTTCACGTTATTCGCGCAGCCAATATTCTACAGAGAGGTTACTTTGGGCAAGATATGTTGTCAGAAATAGTGAGTAACCTTCGCGCGCGGCTTAGAAAGCGTGGCTTGCTGATTGTATGTCGTACGGATAAGAAAGGTTTAAACAGAGGCACCATCTTCAGATTGACTGATTCGGGCTCCTTCGAAATCGCGGCGAGGCTCCCCAAGGCCTCTGAAATCGAAGCGCTCATCCTCGATCTGCCGCCCGACCCATGAGGGAGGAGAGTTATCTGATTCGTAATAGGCACATAGGTAGGAGGCTTCTACAAAGACAAAGGTCCGCATGGGGAGTCCGATGAACCGGGCCACCTGGATAGCCATATCCTTCACGGTCGTGTCGGTGTTTGTTCTCCTCCCACTGACCGATCTTCACGCATTTAGGGCGGCGTTCGGCCGGCTCTCACCTGGACTGGTGGTGAGTGGGCTAGCATTGTGGGCGCTCACGAACCTGCTGCGCGCCCTCCGGTTCAGGGCGCTGGTCCTGTCGCGGGAGGTGAAGCTCGCACGAATGCTTTCGATCGTGAATGTGCAGAATTTCCTCGCCAGCGTGACTCCCGGGAGGGCCGGGGAGTTGTCCTATGTCGTTCTGCTTCGCCAGGACGTGAAGGTGCCCGGGGCCGAGGGGCTCGGGGGGCTGGTCCTGGCCCGCGCTTTCGATTTCGTGATTGTCTTTGGGGTGGCGGTGCTGGCGCTCCTGTCCGTGCGGGACGCGCTGCCGCAGGGTTCGGGAACGGTTGTGGGAATGGCTGTGGCGATATTCGTCGGTTCGCTCTTCCTTCTTCTGCAGCTCGCGTGGCTGACGGAAGGCGGGGTGCGGATTCTGGAGGGGGTTCTTCGCTGGACGCGGCTGGGGCGCTGGCCGTTGCCGCGCCGCGCGCTCGGGAAGGCGCGCGAGGTACACGCCTACATCGTACGGGCTAAAGGCGCGAGGAGCACTGGCCGCATCTGGATCCTGACGGCCGGTATCTGGGTGACCTCTTACGGTGTCTCCTGTCTGCTTCTGACGGGCGTTGCTCTTCCACTCTCCATTGACGAAGTAATCTTCGTGGCGGCGGTCGCGGGACTTGCGGGGAGCCTCCCGATCCAGGGGTTGGCGGGTCTTGGCACCACGGAGGCCGGATGGGCGATTCCGCTCGTCCTGCTCGGGATCGGGCGTGAAGAGGCAATTGCCGTGAGTTTCTGCTTTCACGGCGTTACGCTTATCTATCTCGCCATCCTGGGAACGGCGGGAGCTATCCATCTTTCTCTGGCTCGCAAGGTGAAAACGCTTTCACAGCCGGGGAAGTGAGCGCCATGCCCCGTTTCGTCATGACCATTGATGTGGAGCCCGACTCCCCCGACTGGGGAAACATCTCCGAGTTCCGGGTGGAAAACATTCCGCGTCTCGAAAGACTGCAGGCCCTTTGCGATCGCTACGGCGTGAGGCCTACCTATCTCACGACCTACGCGGTAGCGGTTCAGCCGAGCGCGGAAAAGGTCTTGGCCGGTCTCGCAAGGACGGGCCGCTGTGAAATCGGCGCACACCTTCATCCTTCCGACACGCCGCCAAAGCTCGATCGTCCCGAACCGGAGACGTCAATCCCAAAGCTCCCGCCGGACATGAAGGAAAAAAAATACAGGAACCTTCATCAGGCCCTCTCCTCGCGTTTCGGCCCCCCCAAAGCTTTCCGCGCGGGGCGTTACCGGCTCGACGCAGCCTCCGTGGGGATCCTCGAGTCGCTGGGTTACGAGGCTGATACAAGCGTGACGCCGCACGTCTCCTGGGTGCTCGAAGGCGGTCCGCGATGGGCGAATGCTCCGGAGAGCCCCTACCGCCTCTCCCGAGAGGACCCGGCCCTGCCGGGCGGCTCGGGCCTCATCGAAATTCCCATCACCATCCGGCAGGGGAGACGTAC
>CBDUXZ010000464.1:0-1958 GCA_965371325.1 uncultured bacterium
AGACGATATTCCACGGCTCACCTTGGAGGCCGCGGGCCGGCATCCCGAGGTCAGGGCCAGAATTTCAGAGCCTCTGGGGGTTCACGAGAAGATCGGGGAGGTGATTCTCGAACGGATAGAAACGGCGCGCGAGATCAAGCGGTGAAAAGGCGCAATGAGCGCACGCCGATGTCGCGCCGCGCGCCTATTCGACTCGGACGATGGATTGCTCGGAGAGCTTTTCGAGGAGACATTTGAGGGCATTCTCCAGGTAGGCTTCATCGCTCGACTCGAGCGTCAGCATGACCTTGTATTCGGGTAGATTGATGACGGGGTAGCTGCCGAGCATGAGGTCCGGGAACTCTTTTAGAACCTCGCGCAGAAGATCGGCGATCGCGCTCTCACCCTCGGTCACGTAAACCTTGTGAAGGTAAAAGGGCGCCTCCCGGAATCGCTCTTTGATCGCGTGAAACTTCTGCCTCAGGATCTCGGGGATTCCGGGGAATATGTAAACGTTCTGGTAAACCATGACCGGGACCCACAAACGCTCATCCTCGATCAGCTCGCTTCCCTCCGGTACATCGGCCATCTTGAGATAGGAGTCCCCTACCTTCCCGTCGTAGTAGCCTTCGATCATTCTCTTCAGGCGCGGGTGGCGGATCACGCGGGCTCCGAAGCCGCGTGCAATCCCCTCAATCGTCATGTCGTCATGGGTGGGCCCCACACCGCCTGTGGTAAAAACGATGTCGAACCGATCGGCGAATTCGCGGGCTTCACGGGCGATGGTTTCGGGATCGTCACAAATCACCGAGATCTTCTGCACGTCCACACCCAGGGAGCGCAGCTCGGTGCAGAGGAACGGAGAGTTCGCATCCTGCACTTTTCCCGACAGGATCTCGTTACCGATGATCAGTATGCCTGCGGTGCGATGCATCTCTCGCCATTCTCTCCGTCAGGAGAAGCGGGTGTAACCTGAAGCATCCCGGCAATTATACAGGAACCCGCCCCCGTTGCGGAGAAGTTCGGCTTCAGCCGGATTTGGGCCGCCGGGGCATGAGAATCCTGCGGCGGAAGGTCATGACCGGCTCCTCCCGCTGGTTCCAGGCCCGCGTCTCCACGTAAAGCACCCCGCGATCCGTCCTGGATTGGCTGGGCGTGACTTCCAGCACCTCGCTCTCCGCATAGAGGGTATCCCCCGCGAAGGTAGGGCCCTGGTGCTTGATTGATTCGTACTCCAGATTCGCGATGCAGCTCTCGCTCATGTCCTTGACGCTCATGCCCACAACGATGCCGAAAACCAGCGTCCCTACGACGAGACACTTTCCGTGATCGGTCTGGCTGGCATAGTGCTCGTCGAAGTGAAGGGGGTTCGTATTCATGGTGAGAAGTGTGAACCAGGTGTTGTCGAAGTCGCGAATCGTGCGTCCAGGCCAGTGCTTGTAGATCTCTCCCGCCTGGAAATCGCCGAGGTACCTGCGGATCATCGATTTTCCGATCTCGCTAGATAGGGTTTCTCTTCACGAGGTTGCGTGCAATAACGATTTGCAATATTTCGTTCGTTCCTTCACCCACAGTCATGAGTGGGGCGTCTCTGAAGTAGCGCTCCACGTCGAACTCGGTCGTATAACCGTAGCCGCCATGAATGTGGATCGCCTCGAGGGTGTGCCGCGCGCAGGCCTGCGTGGCGAAGAGCTTGGCCATGCCGCTCTCCAGATCGCACCGTTCCCCGCGATCTTTTTTCATTGCTGCGTTGAGCACCAGCAGTCGCGCGGCCTCTAGATCCGTCGCCATGAGGGCGAGCTTGGACTGAATGAGCTGGTGCTGGACGATTGGTTTGCCGAACGTTTTACGAATCTGCGCGTATCGTATCGAGTCTTCATAAGCGGCCCTCAGAACCCCGACGGCCCGGGCGGCCACGTTGATCCGGCCGGTTTCGAGGCCGTTCATGATCATCTCGAAGCCCCGTCCCTCCCTGCCTC
>CBDUXZ010000465.1:0-1951 GCA_965371325.1 uncultured bacterium
CCGCCATCCCCATGGACAGGGTGATCTCCGCAGGGGGGGAGGATCTCGCCGACGCCTTCCATGAGCGGAGCCGCCTGGAAGCCTCCCAGGGGAACCTCGACGCGGCGCGCGCGGATCTCGACCGCGCTCTCCGTGAAGCCGCCCCCGGCCTCAAAAAGAGGCGTCTCAGGGCCGCGCGAGAAGCCCTCAAACGTAGCGAAAACCCCTCATGGTCCCCTTCCGTTAAATCTTTGCGCCCGACCGCCGATAAGCCCTGAAAGGCCGGGATTTTCGACCCGGCCAGCCATGGCGGGGTGT
The DNA here is from genome assembly GCA_965371325.1 of uncultured bacterium. GTDB lineage: Bacteria > JAUYMQ01 > JAUYMQ01 > JAUYMQ01 > JAUYMQ01 > CBDUXZ01. Next base: position 298 of record CBDUXZ010000465.1, read on the forward strand.
CGGATTGACCCGGCCAATCCCGCCTGTTCTCTCCCGGCAGCATGGGGGTGTCAGAAGCGTGGGCGACGTACGTTTTCACCGTTATGTCATCGATTCGATGCGCAGCGGCGTGATTACCGTGGATCGCCACGGAGAAATTACGTCGATTAACGCCAACGCCCTGCGCATTCTGGAGATCGACGGGGAACCGGGGGATCTCCTCGGCAAGCCCGCGCCCGAAGTGCTGCGCGGCCACGCCTACATCTGGCAGCTCCTTCTGGAGTCGTTCAAGAGCAAGCATCTTCCAAACCGGGCGGAGATGGTGATACGCGGGGGCGCTCGCGAAGGGAAGAACATCGGCTTCAGTCTCTCGCTTGTCCGGGACGACGCGGGAGAGATCATCGGCGCGGCGATCTTCTTCAAGGACCTGACGCAGATCGAACAGCACGAGGAGGGGCAACGCCTGAAGAAGCGTCTCGCCGCGCTCGGCCAGATGGCCGCGGGACTGGCCCACGAGATCCGAAACCCCCTGGCGGGCATCGAGGTGACCGCGGGGCTTTTGCGGCGCAGGCTCACCGGGCGGCCGCAAGACGTGGGACAGATCGACGCGATTCTATCGGAGGTATCCAACCTGAACGAAGTGGTGAGCAACTGCCTTGATTTCGTCCGCCCACTCTCGCTCAGTCTTGGGCCGACCAGGGTCGAATCGCTCCTGGACGAAACGATGGCGAGCCTCGAGAGGAGCTGGCGGGAGCAGGGAATCCGGCTTGTCCGGGATTACGGTGACAATCTCCCGTCGATCGCGGTGGACGCCCAGAAGATACGCCAGGCGCTCCTTAATCTGCTCGTCAATGCCGGCGAGGCCGTGCAGGCATCAGAACCGGCACCGGGAGAGGGCGCGGTGACCGTGCGGGCCAAGGTGGTCTCGGTCGATCCCGACGCACGGACGCTTCAGCTTACCGCGGGGCGCGTGCGTCTCGAGGATCTTCCGCGTGAGCGCGAGGAGTGCGTTCAGATCGAAATTACGGACAACGGCTGCGGAATGGACCCGGCCACCATGGACAAGATGTTCTACCCGTTCTTCACCACAAAAGAGTCCGGGTCCGGGATCGGGCTTGCCGTCGCGCAGAAGGTCGTCGACGAGCACCGGGGTTATCTGGACGTGGAGAGCCGTCCCGGCGCCGGTTCGACCTTCATCATGAGATTCCCGCTCCGCCCGCCGGATCGCCACGCCCCGGGGAGGCAATACGGCCGGGAGGAAGCGGAAGCGGGCGAGTGAGCGGGGCATCGGGCCGGAAATCGTGACACGACAGAGCAGGAGTCACAGCAGAGCATGACCAGGATACTGGTGGTAGAAGACAACGACACGCTTCGCCGCGGGGTGGCCCAGGCGTTCCGGGATGCCGGGCACGAGGTAGAGGAGCTCGCCGACGGCGGGGCCGCCGTCGACCGGCTGGGAGGCGCAGCCTACGACGTCATCATCACGGATCTCAAGCTCCCCAAGCGCTCGGGCCTCGAAGTGCTCCGCGCGGCGCATCGGCGTGACAAGGCAACAACGGTTATCGTGATGACCGCCTACGGCACGATCGCGACGGCCGTCGAGGCCATGAAAGGGGGGGCCTACGACTTTATCCAGAAGCCCTTCAACCTCGAGGAGCTGGAGATCAAGGTGAAC
>CBDUXZ010000466.1:0-1948 GCA_965371325.1 uncultured bacterium
AATCGCGAAGGGTGCGTAAAGTCGGGGTACTGCATTCTGGGGTGCAGCTACGACGCGAAACAGTCGATGCTCATCACCTACGTGCCGCGGGCCGCCGCGGCCGGCGCACGCATCTTTTCGAACGCTCGCGTGGAGCGCATCGAAACCGAAGGAGGGCGCGCCCGGCGCGTCATGGGCCACGGGGTCGGCCATGACGGGACGGTACACGCGGCAATCGAGGTCGAGGCGAAGGTCATCGTGCTGTCGGCGGGGGCGGTCGGCTCGCCGGATCTCCTCCTCCGCAGCGGTCTGGGGAACGGTTCAGGCGAGGTTGGAAGGAACCTTCACCTCCACCCGGCGGTGATAGCCACGGGTTTCTTCGACGAGGAGATCGATCCTTATCGCGGCATTCCACAGAGCTACTACATCGACGAGTTCATCAATCTCGAAGAGGATCCACATACCGGCTACGTACTCATGCCCATCACGACCTTCCCCATTCTGACGGCTGCCACGCTGCCGGGCTTCGGGAGGGAGCACTACGCGCACATGCGCGAGTACGGCAGGAGCGCCGGGCTTCTTGTGCTGCTCCACGATCAATCGTCTGGCCGCGTTGAGAGCGGCGACTCGTTATCAAAACCGCGCATTTCCTACGAGCTTGACGAGAGCGACGCCCGGCAGATCGCACAGGGGCTGATTCATTGCGCCGAAGTTCTCTTCGCTGCCGGCGCCCGGCGCGTGCTCATCCCCTACTGGCCCGAGGCCCTGATGCTGGGACGGGGAGACGATCTCTCGATTATCACCGCGCGGGGCGTGCGCCAGGGAGGCATCGCCATGACCTCCGTCCATCCCCAGTCCACCTGCCGGATGGGCGCCGATCCCGAAACCTCCGTCGTGAACGGTTGGGGAGCGAGTCACACCGTGCCGGGTCTCTTTGTGGCCGACATGAGCGTGTTCCCCACCTCCATCGGTGCGCCGCCCCAGATCACCACCGCGATGTTCGCTGATCGAACCGCCCGTCACATCATCGAGAATGCCTGAGGGGAGCAAGCCCGGATGCCCTTTGCGATGATGAAGCAAGTACTCCCAGCATTTCTTCTCGCTGCGCTGCTTCTTCTCCCCTCCCTCGCGATCCGTCCGTTGTGGATGCCCGACGAGACGCGCTACGTGGACGTCGCGATCAACGTGCTGACGGACGACGGCGCGGTCGTGCCGAAACTGAACGACAGGATCTACAAAGAGACGCCGCCGCTCTTTTTCTGGCTCACCGCCGGGCTGCTTGCCTCGGGCGTGCCGGTGAATGTTGCGCCAAGGTTGATCTCGATCCTGGCGAGCCTCCTGACCCTTCTCCTTGTTCCGGTGATAGGCAGCCGCCTGGGTGTGGCCGCTCCCGTCTGCAGGCGCGCGACATTCATGCTCGCGACGACACCGTTCTTTCTGCTCTATGGAACCATGGGCCTTCTGGACCCACTCTTTGCTTTCCTCATCACGGCAGCCATGGCGGCCAAACTCGCCCGCGCTGGCGCCGGCGCCGGGCGGAGCACGCTACTTGCGGCTTTGGAGGGCCTCTTCCTGGGCGCGGCCATGCTTACCAAGGGGCCCGTCTGCCTCCTCTTCCCGCTGGGGCTGCGCCTGGGTGCGATCTTCTCCCGGGAGGGACGGGCGGGGCGGGCGGATCGGACGGATTTTCTCGCGTTGGCGATTGCGCTGGCCGGCGTGTTTGCGTGGCTTGTGGCAGCCGCGCGGGTGGCGGGCAGCGACTACGTCTTCGACCTGACGCTCGGGCAGATTGCCCGCCGTGTCGCCGGAGAAGTGCCGCACCAGCGGCCGCGTTACTTCCTCCCGCTGCTCACGTTCGTCGGCTTCATCCCCTGGATGCTCTTCGGTGTGAACGGGCTCTGGCGCGCGTGGCGAGCGCGAAGTTTTGCCCCCATGCCTTCCGCGACGGCCGCTGTGGCCGGATGGGTCA
>CBDUXZ010000467.1:0-1938 GCA_965371325.1 uncultured bacterium
TGCGCTGCGTGCGGAATATGCCCGCCGCCGATCGAGAACGCATCGCCGTCGCCTCCCACGGCCAGCACGGTCAGATCCGGATTGGCGACCTTCACGCCGTTCGAGATCGGCAGAACGCGTCCGTGGATCGAGTTGAAGCCGTAAGCCGAAACGTACCCCGGCAGCCGGCTCGAGCAACCGATGCCGCTGATGACGGCAACCTCCTCCGGGGGAAGTTGCAGTTTCGCAAAAGCCTTGTACACGGTGCTCAGAACGCCGAAGTCCCCGCAGCCCGGGCACCAGATGTTTTCCATCGCTCCGTGGTAGTCCTTCAGGATGTAAGTGGTGTTCGCCACCACTTCGTCGCTCTCGCGAAATCCTCCACTCAAAACAGAACTCCTTCCACCTGTTCTTCTATCTCCGGGATCGAGAACACGCGGCCCCCGCTCCGGTAATAGGTGTGAACTTTGTCCTCTGGGAGATTCAGTTGCATGCGTAGATAGTGGTAGAATTGCCCCAGCTCGCTCATTTCCACGACAAGGAGCCGATCCACCTCGTCCACGAAGGTCTGGAGGATCCTCGCCGGTAGCGGGTAAAGAAGCGTGGGGGCGAGTATGCGGAAGCGCTTCCCCTCCCTTGCAAGGCGGACCTGGATCTCCCGCAGCACGTTCACGGTGGAGCCCCAGGAAATGGCCCCGACGGACGCGTCCGGGGGACCGAACTCCAGTACGAGGTTGGACCACTCGCGAAGAGGTTCAAGCTTGTTGATCCGCTTCTGGCTCATTTCCTCGTGCATGACGCCGCTCGAGGTGGGCTCACCTGTCTCGTCGTGCTCGATGCCGGCGGCTACGTAGTTTCCCCCCTTGGTGCCGGGAATTGCCATGGGCGAGATTCCGTCCGGCGTCAGCTTGAAGCGCCGGTATTGTTCCAGATCTTCCGCCGTGGGCTGTTTGCGATCGATAATCTCGAGGTGGCGAGGCACTATTCGATCCACCGAAACCTTCCGCTGCGCGATCAACTGATCCGACAGCACGATGACGGGCGTCTGAAACGCCTCGGCGATATTGAAGGCTTCAACGGAAACCCGAAAACAGTCGAAGACACTGATCGGCGCCAGAACAGGGCGCGGCGCGTCCCCGTGGGCGGAGAAGAGCGCCTGGTAGAGATCCCCCTGCTCCGGTTTCGTGGGAATCCCGGTCGAGGGGCCTGTGCGCTGGCAATTGACCACGACCATGGGGAGCTCCGCCATCGCCGCAAGCCCCAGCGCCTCGGTCATGAGCGAGAAACCGGGTCCGGACGTGCTGGTCATGGCCTTCGCACCCGCAAAGGAAGCGCCCACGAGCATTGTAATCGCCGCAAGCTCGTCTTCCGCCTGGATGCAGGTGCCCCCAAACTTGGGCAGCTCCCGGGCCATCCACTCCAGGTTCTCCGTGGATGGCGTGATGGGATAGCCCGCGTAGAAACGGCATCCCGCATAGAGCGCGCCGGCGGAGAGGGCCTCGTTTCCCGTGAGGGCCATCTTGGGCGTGCCACCGGTGTAGTAGAGCCACTTGGGCACGTCCCGAATATTCTCGCGCGCGTAGCCGGCACCGCCCTCCAGGGCCGCGATGCTGGAGGTGACGACCTTCTCCCCCTTTTTCTGAAATTTCGAGCGAATGGCCTGCTTGAGCCCCTCAGAAGGAAGGTGGAAGGCCTCGGCGAGAATCCCGAGGGTCACCATGTTCTTGGCAAGCGGAGAGCCGCCCAGATCAACGGCAAGCTTCGACAGCGGGATCTTGCAGACCGTGGGGTTGACCCCCGGATCAATCGGGATCTCGTCCTCCGGCGTCGGGTCCTTTTCGTCGTAGATGACGAAGACCCCCTCCTTGATCACCAGTTCCGTCTGCATCTTCCTGAAGTCTTTCCAGTTGAAGACAACAAGAACGTCGATGCCGGTACCGTGGGTGTAGAGGTGATGAT
>CBDUXZ010000468.1:0-1918 GCA_965371325.1 uncultured bacterium
CCATCCGGAATCGCAAAAGCGATCGTGATCTCTGCTCCAGGCTCCAGGGGATTCAGTGTGCTCATGAAGGCGCCTGTGGCGGAGAGGTTTGCAACCACGCACCGGCCGCTCCCGCCGTTGCCGCAACGGTACTCGGCGGGCAGGTGTGTCGGAACCCGGGGCGACGGACGATCGAGCTTTTTCCCCTGGCTCAGAACCTTGTTGAAGACGAAGAGGAACTGATCGGGGCTCGATGATTTCTCGATGATGGCCTCGAAGCCCTGGCTCTGAGGCCCGTCGGGAAAGTCATCGGGCTTGAAGAGCCCTGTGACGCCTACGATGGGAACCTTTTCAGTTGTTCGCTCTGCGCGCAGGTAGCGGGCAACCTCGAATCCGTCAACGCCGGGCATGATGAGATCAACGACGACCATATTGATGGGGCGTGCGGCGTCCATGCAGAGACGGATTGCAGAGATGCCGTTCTCGACAGCGATAACTTCGTGGCCGCTTCTGGCGATCACGGTGGCGATCTTCTCGCGCCAGAACTTAGAGTCGTCCGCCACCACGATGCGTCGTTTGTCGTTCCTGGAACCCACGATCCCTCACCGTTTCTGAGCGCCGACATCCTCTTCGGCGGAATCTAAAGGCTTTTCGGCCAGAATCGGACGCGGCTTTAGCGGCAGGAATATCAGGCAGACGGACGGGCAAATCCGTCCGCGTCCATGTAGGGGCGGGTGCGCTCGAGAAGGCCGGAATCGATGAATTCGGCTCGCTCCAGGAGGTATTCGGGGTATATCGCGAGCCGCTCGCGAAGGGTGTAGCCTGCCCCGGCCGTAAGCGCGTCGAGCTTTTGGAGGGTGGGCCACGGCGCCTCCGGGTTGACGAAATCGACCGTGACAGGAGAGACGCCTCCCCAGTCGTCGACGCCTGCGGCAATGAGCCGTGAGAGTGCTCCGGGATTGAGATTCGGCGGTGCCTGAATGTGGTATCGCGCGCCCAAAACGAGCCTTGCGAGCGCAACGGTCATCACCTCGAGACGCTCCCCTGCCTCGGGATGGGCGGCCATGTCGGTGCCTGTCTTTGGGAGGAAGTTCTGGATGATCACTTCCTGAATGTGCCCGTGCTTGTCGTTGATATCCCGGATCGCGAGGAGACTCAGAGCGCGCTCCCGGGCGGTCTCCCCGATTCCAACGAGAATTCCGGTCGTGAAGGGAATTCGAAGCTCGCCGGCCTCCTCCATCATGCGCAGCCGCAGCCTGGGGACCTTGTCGGGGCATGCCTGATGGGGCATTCCCGGCTCCATGAGGCGCGGACTCACGTTCTCGAGCATGAGCCCCATGGAATGATTGATCGGACGGAGCGCCGCCATCTCCTTGCGCGTCAGAAGCCCCGCGTTCGTGTGCGGGAAAATTTCCTCCTCGAGCGCAATGGCGCAGGCGTCCACGAGATACTGCACCGTGGTTTCGTAGCCCATCCGCCGGAGCGTTCCGCGATAACCCTCGTAAACGAGTTCCGGCTTGTCGCCGAGACAGAAGAGCGCCTCCCTGCAACCGAGCCGGTGCGCTTCGCGAGAGACAGAGCGCACCTCTTCCGGCGTATAGGTTTTGGCGGCGGAATCCCCGGGCTGCTTGGCGAAGGTGCAGTAGTCGCAGACGTCACGGCAGAGGTTCGTTAGGGGGATGAAGATGTTCTTCGCGTAGGAGAGGGTGCGGCCGTGACCACTATCGCGGAGGTGGGAGGCTGCCTCGAGGAGATCGTCGAGCGCCTCGGGAGGCGCCTCGGCGAGACCGGCGGCGTCGTCGACGTCGAGAAGGGCGCCACGGCGGGCTTTTGAAATGATGACGGGGATGTCACGCGCCGGCATGGGGAACTCTGCTCAGCCCGATCCGAAGCGGGAGCGTAGCTCTTTCTTCAGAATCTTGCCCGTCGGGTTTCGGGG
>CBDUXZ010000469.1:0-1918 GCA_965371325.1 uncultured bacterium
AAAGAAAACCAGAACGGTTGCCAGAGCGAAGGACAGCTTCTTGAGGCCCATGATCAACCCGGGGGAAGCAGAAAGCCCCGGCCACCCGGCCGGGGCTCGCTACAAGTGGAGCGGGTGATGGGAGTCGAACCCACGACATCGACCTTGGCAAGGTCGCACTCTACCGCTGAGTTACACCCGCGCAGGAACCGGGATCTTATAGTCGAAGCGCCGGATCGCGTCAAGACGCTACAGCTTGAAGATCTGGTTGCGCTTTGACGCAATCCCCTTCGTGGCGTTGCGGGTGTCGACGATGCACTTCGCGTTCCGCGCAACCCACTTGTAGTCAACGGCCGAGTGATCGGTGATGATCGCAACGCAGTCGGCAGCCCGCACCGCCGCTGCGGTCAGGGGCGTGGAGCGTATCGTGTGGGCGTTCTGCGAAAGCTCCTTCACGAAGGAATCGTGGTACTTCACCCGGGCGCCCCTCGACTGCAACATCTCGATGATGTCGAGCGCGGGACTCTCGCGCACGTCGTTCACGTCGCGTTTGTAGGCCACGCCGAGAATGAGGATCTTCGAGCCGTTGACGCTCTTTTTGTGCGTGTTCAGGGCGTTCGAGATTTTCGAGATCACATAGTTCGGCATTTCACTGTTTATTTCTGTCGCCAGTTCGATAAAGCGGGCGCGGTAGTTGAGCGCCTTCAGCTTCCATGCGAGATAGGCCGGATCGATGGGAATGCAGTGCCCTCCGAGCCCCGGACCCGGCTGGAACTTCATGAAACCGTAGGGCTTCGAGGCGGCGGCTTCGATCACCTCCCACACGTCCATGCCCAGCTTGTCGCACATGATGGCGACCTCGTTGGCCAGACCGATGTTGATCGCCCGGAAGGTGTTTTCGAGGAGCTTCACCATCTCGGCCGACTGCGCCGACGAGACCGGGAAGACCTCCTTCACGATCTTCTCGAAGAGTATCTGGGTCAGCTTCGTGCAGTTGGGCGTGATCCCGCCCACGACCTTCGCCACCTTCGAGATGGGGAATTGCTTGTTCCCCGGGTCGATGCGCTCAGGCGAGAAAGAGAGGAAAAATTCGCGCCCCACCTTGCGCCCGGTCTCCTCTAGCATGGGGAGAAAGAGCTCATGCGTAGTCCCCGGGTAGGTGGTGCTCCCGAGAATGATGAGCTGACCGGGCCGGAGACGCGTCTTTATCTCCTCAACGGCCGCTAGAATGAAGGAGACGTCGGGATCCTTCGTCTTTTTGAGCGGCGTGGGGACGCAGATGTTGATGACGTCGCACCTCGCAAGCTCCTCGAAATCCGTGGTTGCTCTGAACGCCCCGCGCTTCACGACCGCCGCCAGGTCGGCGCTCTCGACGTCGAGGTTGTAGCTCTTTCCCGCGCGGATACTCTTCACCTTCGACACGTCAAGGTCGAAGCCGGCAACTTCGAAGCCCTCCTTCGCAAACTCGACCGCCATAGGCAGCCCGACATATCCGAGCCCGATCACGCCCACGCGCGCCCTCTTCTCTTCGATGGCCTTGCGCAGCGGTCGAAACCAGTCCTTCCCGGCGGGCCCGGCGGGCCCAGCCGGCGCTCGGGGCGCCGAACGCTTGCGACTTCCCTTCATGTGGATCCTTCCAGTTCCCTCTCAGCCCGCGCGTAGGACCGCAGGTAGGCGTATCCGGACCAGAGCGTGATGGCAACGGCGGCGTAGAGAATCCCCTGGCCAATGAGAACGAGGGGGTTGTTCCAGGCGAGGATCAGAAACGTGATCGCCACGTACTGCACGAAGCTCTTGTGCTTCCCCCAGGACGACGCCTCCAGGATGTGTCCCTTGCTCGAAGCAAGTCCCCGAAGCCCCGTCACTGCCAGCTCCCGCCCGATGAGTACGACCGCCACCCAGGCGGGCACGCGATGCGGAATCATCATGATAAGCGCGC
>CBDUXZ010000470.1:0-1911 GCA_965371325.1 uncultured bacterium
AGTGCAGAAGTTTCTTGTACATAAATGTTTTTATTGGCGCCATCGCCCCGAAGGGCGGCCTGTTGGGCTGTCGTGCTCGCGCGCAGGGTTCCGAACCAGAGGCGGAGGCCCCATGACAGCTAGATGTCGATGTTGAGCGCCTCGCTCCTGTTCTCCAGAAGATCCGAAAATCGCGCGGCAAGCTCCGGATCGAATTGTGTTCCCGCGTGCTTTTTGAACTCACGGATGACCGCCTGTATCGGCAAGGCCTTGCGGTAGGGCCGGTCGGAGTTCATGGCGTCATAGGCGTCGGCGATGAGAATGATGCGGGCCCCGATCGGAATGTCCTGGCCGGAGATGCGGTCCGGGTACCCGTTTCCGTCGTAATGTTCGTGGTGATGTCGCACCGCCTGAATAATTCCCGGCGCGAGTTTCAGCGGCAGGAGAAGGCTCTCCCCGATCTCAGGATGCTTCGAAACGACGGCGTGCTCTTCCGCCGTGAGCCTTCCGTCCTTCATGATGAGACGGTTCGAGACCCCAACCTTTCCGATGTCGTGAAGGAACGATGCGAGACGCACCTCTTCCCTTACTTCCGTGTCGAGGCCAGCGCCCTCCGCAAGAATGCTCGCGTAGTAGCTGACGCGCCTCGAGTGCCCATGCGTGTATTCATCTTTGCTCTCGAGCGTGTCAGCCAGAACTTCGATGAACTCGAAGACGCGCTGATGGGAGTTGGATTCGGAGATGGGCTGAAACGCATCCTGAATGGCCTTGCGCATCCCCAGGATCAGGCCGCTGTCCGCTTCGACAACGCTCAGGGCCTGGGACGTGGACCGGTCGCGGCCCAACAGGTTTCCCATCCCTTCGAGGAACTCGTTAAGCTGTCTTACGGCGCGCTGCTTTCGCAGAGCGCGATCGATCGTGGCCATCACCTCGCCGATGTCGAAGGGCTTGGTGATGAAGTCGTGAACACCGTAGCGTATCCCCTCGACCGCACTCTGCACGGTGGCAAAGCCGGTAATGATGATGACCTCGGTTTTGGGAGAGATGCTGCGGATGGTACGAAGGACCTCGAGCCCCTTGACCCCCGGCATGTTCAGATCGAGGGTGACGAGATCGACCTGCCGCTCCTTGACGACACTGATCGCCTCCTGACCGCCGCTGGCAACCAGGACGTCATAGGTGGGCTTCAGGATCATGCGGAGCGACTCGCGCGGCCCGCGCTCGTCGTCGACTATCAGGATTGATTCTTTCAGGTTTGCTTCCCTGCCGTCCGTGGCGTTCATTCAGGTCTCTTGTTTCATGCTGCCTCTCAGACCCCCCCCGGCAGCCCGCATCAGTGGAGCAAGACCCATACCAAGCCAGGCGCGGAGGGAGGTTCATTTTTCCGGGATGGGGGAGGGGTATCCCCGAATCTTCATTGACTGTTATTAACCCCAAGATATCGTGGGCTATGAACGATACTCTCACTACATATTGAGATTGCCCGTGACAAAGTGAGGGAAAGACACTTCAAGATTTGATAAAGATTCGCGTTACAGGGGAGGGGTGTCGGGTTCCTCTGGCGATCCGGGTGTCGGATTTTGGCACTATAATGGCCGACATGCCGTCTCGGAGCCCTCAGAGAGGCCGGAAGTATCTGAAAGTGCAGGGGAAAAGCTATGGTGTTCAGAATCGTGCAGAAAGAGAATTCTCGCGCTCCCCAAAGCCCTTAGTCCTGGCCCCTGGAGGGGATGCCGAGCTTGTCCATCTTGTACTTGAGCATGCGGCGGGTGATGCCGAGCATCTCCGCCGCCTGGGTCTGGATATAGTCGCATCGCTCCAGCGCGGTGAGGATGATGTCTTCTTCAAACCGGTCTTCTGCCTTCTGGAAATCGATCTTGCCCGAGAGAACCTCCCGTTTCAGGAAGTTCGCGCGGTAGTTGTTCACGACCT
>CBDUXZ010000471.1:0-1891 GCA_965371325.1 uncultured bacterium
CCTTAGCATTCGCCGCCTCCGCCCTGTTCCTCCTGCTTCGGGCGCGGCCGACCCCCATGGTGCGCGCCTATTTCTATGCCGGATTCTGCCTCGCCTTCGCCCTCGGCACCGTGAACGCCGGCGCCGCAGGGGTCCTGGTGATCTACATCTCATTCGGGATGTATCTCGTAGCGTGCAGCCTGCTCTTTCCGTTGCTGCTGCGTTTCTGCTTCCTCTTCCCGGATGGCGTTGCGCCCCAAGGCAGGTGGCAATATCTTTGGCCCTGGTTCTTCGCCGTCCTCGGTCCGCTCAATGTCATGACCTTTGCGGGCATGTTCACGGTCGCATTCGCCGGCTCAATGGCGACCATGTCCCTGGGGGCCGTGGCGATCATCGCCGTGGTCAAGCATAAATACCGCCGCGCTGATCGGGTCGCGCGCCGCCAGATGAAGTGGGTCCTGTTCGGAGGGTACTGCGCCACGACCCCTGTGATAATCGCGAGCGCGCTGGGGACGTTCAATCCCAGTCTCACCTGGCTCTTCTTTGCGAGCATCTGGGCCCTCCCACTCTTTCCCCTCTCTCTTCTCATCTCCGTTGTACGCTTCAACCTCTTCGACATCGACCGCATCCTGAGCGCCACGGCTTCCTACAACATCATCCTTGTGGCGCTGGTGGGGGGCGGGCTCGTGATCGTGCCGCGGGTCGCAGAGGCAGCGTCGGGACTTATCGGTATCGATCCGGGGACGGGCCAGGTCGGCCTCTCACTCCTCCTAGCGGGGCTCCTGGTTCCGGCCCACCGGCGCCTGCGCCCCCAGATCGACCGGGTTTTCTTCAAGGATCGCTACGCGCTCGACCACGGGATTGCTGAGCTGCTGCCCTCCCTCTCGGCCTGCGAGGATATTTTTGCGCTAACACAGCGGGCCGGCGAGGGAATCAACCGTCTTGTGAAGCCCGAGACCTGCGTCGTGTACGGGACGGACGGCGGGCCCTTTGCGCCGATCTTCGTCGAGGGCCGTGCCGTTCCCCCGGTCTTCGAGGCCACCAGCGCCCTCATCGTCACGCTGAAGGAGCGGCGGAAGCCGCTGGCCCTTGGCGAAACCGGGCGGCGGTCCGACGAGGCGCCTCTCAGCCCCTTCGACCGCGCGGCGCTCGAGACGCTCGGCGCGGAGGTGGTGGTGCCGGTGCACCACGGCGACGTGCTCCGCGCGTTTGTCTGTCTCGGGCCTAAGCGCTCGGGCGACGTCTACACCTCCTCCGATCTCTCACTGTTTTCGACCGTGGCCGAGCGGGTAACAATTGAACTGGCGCGCTTTGATCAGGAGAAGGTGATCCGCGAGGGCCGCGAGATGCAGGAGTCGCTGCGGCGTTACGTGCCCGGCGCCATCGCGGAGCAACTTGCCAGCGGCGAGGAGCTGGCCTCCGGCGAGCGTGAGGTCTCTGTGCTCTTCGTCGACATTCGAGGTTACAGCACCTTCGCCGAGAGCCGGAAGGCCGAGGAGATCTTCTCGGCCGTGAACCGCTACACCGAAACGGTCTCGCAGATCGTCCGGGAACACGGGGGGAGCGTGGTGGAGTTCAACGGCGACGGCATGATGACCGTCTTCGGCGCGCCACAGGCGCTGGCCCAGAAGGAGCGGGCGGCCGTTGCGGCGGGGCGTGAGATTGTCGAGGCCGTCGAGGCTATCCCGATGGGGGAAGGGGAGGGCGATACGAAGCTTTCCGTGGGCGTCGGCGTCGCGACGGGGGAGGCCTTCGTCGGCAACATCCAGGCGGTCGACCGGATGATCTGGAGCGCCATCGGAAACACGACGAACCTCGCCGCGCGTCTCCAGGGCCTGACACGCGAGTGGGACTCCTCGCTCGTGATCGATGCCGCAACCTGGCACGCGTTGGGCACGGCAGGGCAAGACTT
>CBDUXZ010000472.1:0-1859 GCA_965371325.1 uncultured bacterium
GACTGCGTGTTGACGGCCTCCCCGCGAAGGGCCTGGATGACCCTCTCCCTCCTCACCCAGACGGCGCTACGCAGGCCGGTCGCAATTCGGGAGGCGGCTTTCTTCGTCCTCGTGCACAAGCACTTCTACGAATACGCACAGCACGTCAACGCGCAGATTGATCAGCTCATCGATCAGATCAAAGAGCTTCCGGACGATCTGACACTCATGCAGCCTGCGCCCCTTCCCGAGAAAATCTCCCGTTGAAGCTGGGGCTACACGTCTTGTTCAGGCGGGCTCCTTCAGGATCACCCGTGCGCCACACGCCTGGCAGGTGGTCTCTTTGGCCAGCAGGAATTCTCCCCGGACCTTGAAGCCCGACTCCTGCTCGCATACCGGACAGCGCCCTCGCACATCCACGTAGGTGCGTGTCTGCCCCGACCAGCGCACGGCGATAACGAGGCCGCCGATCAGGAAACCGGGAACGAGAATGAAGTGGGCGAGGGGAATGAAGAGCGTGATCAACGCGAATCCCCAGCAGGCGCCGAGGCCCTTTGCCACGCGGATCGCGCGCCCTCCGGTCGGCCAGAAACGCACGCGCGCGACCCCCTCCCGCGATGCCTTCCCGAAGGCGGTGACGGCTACCCTATGCTGCTCGATGCTGGGCTCGGACACGCGCTCTCCGCGGCTTCAGGCACTCCCCGCCTGTCCGCGAGCGGCAAGGTAGGGACGCCAGCGGCCCGGCGAGAGCGCGAGCCGGTCCGCGACGATGCTGATCACCTCTGGATGGACGGACATGCCGATGTGACTCGTCGCGACCTCGATATTCTCGCGCCGCGGACCCGGCAGTTCGAGGCACGCCTTCCATGAGACGATCCCGTCCGACTTGCTGAAGATCGACGTCGTGGGAACCCGAAGCGGCTTGTGCAGGCCGCGCCTTCGTTCCCGCTCCTCCTCGTTCCACCAGCGGCTCATGGCCGCCGCGACTTTGCTGGCATGGGTATCGTCGGGGGCGCGGAAGGGGCTTCCGAGGGTAATCACCGCGCGGATCCCGTCGGGGTATGCCCGCGCAATCTCGCGCGCGTAAATACCTCCCAGACTCTGGCCGACAATCGAGATGGGGCCGTCCACGCGCTCCATCACCTCAACGACACGCGCCCTCAGCCATTCCACGGTGGCTTGGGTCGGGCCTGTATTGGGATTTAGGCCCGACCGGTAGGTCCTGTAACCCAGGCGCCTCAGCACGCGCGCAAGCGGGGCGAGTGATCTGTCCGAAGCCAGAAAACCGGGAAGCAGCAGGACCCCGTGCCCGTCGCCCTCCGGCAGCGCATCGTGGCCGTTCCAGAGAGCCCCCGCTATCCACTCCCCGACCCAGCGCACTTCGCCAACGAGATTCCAGAGGGAAGGCCGGGTGATCGAAGTGATACTTTCAGTCCCCTTCATGCGCTATTCTCCCGAAGTTCGAAGGTCCACTCGCTATATCACCGTGCGCAAGGACTCGCGAGCCGACACAATAGCGTGTCACTTGATCCTGTCGGCGCAAAAGCACCGTTGCATGAAGCTGCAGACATTGCACCGCGTGGACAGCCGGGGGGAATGGTGGTAGGTTTTCGCCGCTATGAATCCCAAAGCACGCGCCGACTTCGGCGACCTGCGGGTATTCTCGCCCGAGAGCCGTCACGCCGAAACGATGGCCGAGAGCATTGTACGGCATGGGGGCCTACCCGTCATAGCGGAAAGCCTTCGTGAAGTTCCTCTCGATAATCCGCCGGAAGTTAGACCTTTTGTCGAGGGTCTCATCGAGGGCTCCATCGATGTCGTGATCTTCCTCACAGGGGTAGGCGCCAGAGTGCTGGCCGCGGCCATCGCCGATCGCCTGC
>CBDUXZ010000473.1:0-1855 GCA_965371325.1 uncultured bacterium
TCAAGCTCGCCAGGACGCCCGCCGAGGCCAGGGCCGCGGCGGAGCAGATTCTCGGTATGCAGCTCGTCACACACCAGACCGGACCGGAGGGAAAGAAGGTTCAGCGGGTTCTGGTGGAGCAGGGGTGCGACATTGCCCGGGAGCTCTACCTCGGCGTCACGATCGATCGCGCCACCGAAAAGGTGGTCGTAATGGCGAGCGCGGAGGGCGGTGTCGAGATCGAGGAGATCGCCGCGACAAGTCCCGAGAAGATTCTCAAGGTTCATGTCGACTCCCTCATCGGAATGCAGGCTTTCCAGGCGCGGGAGCTCTGCTTCGGCCTCGGCCTGGACAAGGCGCAGATCAAGAAAGCGGTTCCCGCCATCCTCGCCCTCTACCGCGCCTTCGTCGAGAACGACGCCTCGCTGGCGGAGATCAACCCCCTCGTCGTTACCTCGGGGGGGGACATCCTCGCCCTCGACGCCAAGATGAACTTCGACGCGAATGCCCTGTACCGGCACCCCGAGATCGAAGCCATGCGCGACGAGACGGAAGAGGACCCCCGTGAGCTGGAAGCCGCAAAGCACGAGCTCTCCTACGTCTCCCTCGATGGGAACATCGGCTGCATGGTGAACGGCGCCGGCCTGGCGATGGCCACAATGGATCTCATCAAACAGCAGGGGGGGGAGCCCGCAAACTTCCTCGACGTCGGTGGAGGCGCCTCGCAGGAGCGGGTCGCAACGGCTCTCAAGCTCATCTTGGCGGATAAGAGCGTCCGGGCCATCCTCGTGAACATCTTCGGCGGTATCCTTCGTTGCGACATCATTGCGAAGGGCATTGTCGCAGCCGCGCGTGAGGTGAATCTGAGCCTCCCCCTCGTCGTTCGTCTGGAGGGGACGAACGAGGAGGAAGGGCGGCGGGTCCTTGACGAATCCGGCCTGCGCATCACCTCGGCCACAGGCATGGGGGACGCGGCGGAAAAAGTCGTCCTGGCGGTGGCCTGAGGCGACAAAACCCTTGTCAGTCGGGCAGCTTGCGGGCTATACTCCGCCTCCGCGTAGACAATTCGGGTCAGCGCTCGCCCGCCCCCGGATCCACTTCAGGCAGGCAACCCGCCCGGCCAAAAACCACCATCCGCCCCACCCTCGAGGGTACCAGGTCGCATGTCCATCCTCGTAAACAAGGAAACCCGGGTGATCTGCCAGGGGATTACCGGCAGCCAGGGTCTCTTCCATTCACAAAAGTCGATCGAATACGGCACGAAAATCGTAGGCGGCGTGACACCCGGGAAAGGTGGCACCGAGGCCGAAGGGACTCCTGTATTCAACACCGTAAAGGAAGCGGCCGACGAGGTCGACCCCCACGCGAGCGTCATCTTTGTGCCGCCGCCGCTCGCACCCGACGCGATTGTGGAAGCGGCTGACGCCGGGATCGCGCTCATCGTTTGCATCACGGAGGGAATTCCCGCCCTCGACATGCTTCGCGTGAAGCGATACCTCCGCACCACGAAGTCACGCCTCATCGGGCCCAACTGCCCCGGAATTATCACGCCGCAGGAATGCCGCATCGGCATCATGCCCGGATCCATCTTCAGCCCGGGGCGTGTCGGTGTTGTCTCAAAGTCGGGAACACTCACCTACGAAACCGTGGGCCAGCTCTCCGCACGAAAAATTGGTCAGTCCACCTGCGTCGGTATCGGAGGCGATCCGATCATCGGCTCAACCTTTATAGACATCCTTGCGCTCTTCGAGGCCGATCGTGACACCGACGTCGTTGTTATGATCGGCGAGATCGGAGGCACGGCTGAAGAAGAAGCCGCGGCCTTCGTCAGGAGCCGCATGTCAAAGCCCGTTGGGGGCTTCATTGCGGGGCAGAC
>CBDUXZ010000474.1:0-1840 GCA_965371325.1 uncultured bacterium
CCCAGACCCCCAGAGCGCCCCGCCCGTGGAAGAGCGGAATAACGAGGCCGATGTAGGCGCCTCCAAGGGATTCGATCGGACGCGGCTGACCATCGATTTTCAAATTGTAGTTGACGAAGAGAAGTCCGGCCGACAGCTGGATGCTGGAGGCCTGGGTCAAACCGGCCGGGTTGTACCAGGTGGCGGAGAAGTCATCCGCGACGGCCGTGAAGGCGCCGCCCATGGCGACCGCCTTCCCACCCACCCCGAAGATGTCCGCCACCGTCGCCGAAGCCTTGCCGTAGCAGGCCAGAACGAGCGAGAAGGCCAGCGCCCACGTGATGACTTGCTTTTTCAAACCCGCCCCCCCTCGAGGCCTGACACGTTCCGTCGACCTGCGCGTCGAAACAACCGTCAGTTCGCGAAGCCCGACATACCGATCTTCTCCGCCCGGGTCTGCCCCCGCACCTGAGGGGTCATCCCCATCCC
Organism: uncultured bacterium; assembly: GCA_965371325.1. Lineage (GTDB taxonomy): Bacteria > JAUYMQ01 > JAUYMQ01 > JAUYMQ01 > JAUYMQ01 > CBDUXZ01. Next base: position 469 of record CBDUXZ010000474.1, read on the forward strand.
CGCCTGCGCCACCATCTGGCACTCGCGGGTCATCTTCGGGGCCGAACAAGCCGGCATGCCGGTCGTTGTGGCGTAAACAATCTTCCTGAAAATACTGGGGTTGGCGTAAAGGAGGTTTGCCCTATGCCCCCCCGGCTCTGCGTTACCTTCACCGCGCCCCGACACCACCGCATGTCGGATCGACGGTCTATCCGCCCGAAAGCGTGCCTCTTTCTATTAGAAGGGGGAAAAGTTGTCAAGCGCAAACAGGGGAAAAAAGGGCAAAAAGTAGCGGTATTTTGCCTGTCCGGACAGTTAGCTCCCGTTGAAAAGAGGGTCGGGGCGAATCCCCTTCACGTGCAACAAATATTTGGCGAGTGTCTTCAGGATTCCGAGCCCGTAAACGCAGCTTCGCCAGAAGCCGACGGAGGAAGAATCATGCGCATAGCGGGTGGTGACGGGTATCTCCTTGAAAGACGTCTTCTTCAGCGCGAGCTGGACGAGAATCTCGTTGTCAAAAACAAAGTCGTTCGAATTGGCGAACCAGTTAGCGCTCTGCAGCGCCTTCCGGCTAAAAGCCCGGTAACCGGTATGAAATTCTGAAAACCGCGTTCCGAGGATCGCGTTCTCGATCGCGGTCAGCGCTTTGTTCGCGATGAATTTGTAGAGCGGCATCCCACCCTTGATCGGAGAGCCGAGCATGCGGGAGGCGAGCACCACGTCCGCCTCTCCGCGCGCGATGGGCGCGACCAGATCGGGAACGATTGAAGGGTCGTACTGGTTGTCAGGATGAAGCATCACCACGATGTCCGCCCCTTCCCGGAGTGCCCTCGCGTAGCAGGTCTTCTGATTCCCACCGTAGCCTTTGTTCACGGGATGGACCTCGACCATCAGGTTCAACTGCCTGGCAATGCGCACCGTGTCGTCCGAGCTCGCATCATCCACGAGAACGATGCCGTCGTAGGAGCCCGCGGGAATCTCCCGGTAGGTATCCTCGAGCGTGAGCGCCGCATTGTAAGCGGGCATCACGATGATGACCTTGCCGCGCGCCGATACGTCGCGGAGAAGATCAGCGGGCATCTCCGATGCTCTGTTGTCGGAGGTCATAATGGAGAGATCCGGGGCCGGTTGACTGGCAAGCGGGTAACGGCGCGATCATCCCCCCTGGGACTCGAGTGAGGCCAGCTCCCCCCGGGCCTCTTCGGCCTCCGGGAAATCGCTGGCGATCGCGAGGGCCTTCATCAGGGATTGGCGAGCACTGTCGGTGTCCCCTGCTTTTTTGTAGGCCAGTGCCACGTGATAGTGGAGTGTCGGATTTTTCGGATCCGCACCAATCGCGTCGTTGAACAACTCGATGGCGGTAGTCGTAATGTTCTTCTTGTAATAGATCCAC
>CBDUXZ010000475.1:0-1834 GCA_965371325.1 uncultured bacterium
CCGTCCTGGACGATGAGGTTCGTGCAGACCGTCCAGTTGAGGATCTTCGCGCCCGATCGGCGCGCGGCGCGGGCGATGATGGGCTTTAGCGACTCGCCGTTGATCCGGACGTTCCAGCGGCCCCGCGGGGTGTAGGTCTTGCCGTCCGCCTCCTTCATCACGGGAAGGCCCCAGCTCTCCACTTTCTTCAGGCAATACTCGAAGAGCTCCGCCTGGCTTTTGACGAGATCCTCCCGGATGACCCCCATGTTGTCGGCCCTCACGAACTTCGTGAAGCTGTCTGGGGTCTCGTCCCTGTTCAGGTAGGCGTTGATTGCATTCATTCCTCCCGCCAGGCAGCCGGAACGATCGATATGCGCCTTTTCCATGATGGTGACGTGGAGATCGGGAAACTTCTCCTTCGCCTCCACCGCCGCAAGACAGCCGGCCGTTCCCCCGCCGATGATGAGAAGATCGGTGTCGACGGTCTTGCGTGTGAATTGATCGAGCTTGTCCATGTTCTTGTTACCCCACTCTGTGTGTTCGAAGCGCGTCGCGACCGGCGATTGGCACCCGGACGCGATTGGTCTTCTCAGACAGCGAGCCCCCACCGCGAACGGATGCGGTTTTCGAGACGCGCGAAGATAAAGCGATCGGCCAGCATTCCGATCGTGACGATGATGAGCATGACCGCTACCACCTGGCTCATGTCGTTCAGATCCCGCCCCACCATGAGAAGGTGGCCCAGACCGAGTCCCACGAAGAGGAGCTCGCCCGCCATGAGGGCCCTCCAGGCGAAGGACCAGCCCAGCTTCATCCCCGTCACGATGGACGGGAACGCGGCCGGCAGGATAACCCGGCGGTAGAGCGCCACGCCCGAAACGCCCATGTTCCGCGCCGCCCGGATGTAGAGGGGCGATACGTTCTTGATCCCCGAGTCGGTCGAAATGGCGACCGCCAGAATAGCACCCATGATCACCACGAAGAGAATGGCCCCTTCATTGAGACCGAACCAGATGACCGCCAGCGGCAACCAGCAAATACTCGGAAGCGCCTGAAGCCCCTGGATGAGCGAGCCGACCGTCTCGTCGAGAAGCTTCACGCTTCCGATAACGATCCCCAGCAGCGTTCCCGCCACAACCGAGAGACTGTAACCAATCGCGATGCGCTTCATGCTCACGGCCATCCCCTTCAGGAAGGAGCCGTCCGCAACCCCGTTCCAGAGCGTTTGCAGCACGGCCCCGGGCGAGGGGAACTCGTAGGACTCCCAGATTCCCGCCTCAGATGCCGCCGCCCATATCCCAATCAGTACCAGATAGAACGCGGTCTTTCGCAAGGTGCCGCTCAACGCCCATCTCCTCCTTGAGGGCCTTCTCGACTTCCGACTTCAGCGCCAGGTTGATCCTGCCCGATGCCTCCGCGATGTGCGGATCCTCGATGTGCCGGGGGTAGGAGTATGAGAGCCCGAACTCCCTCAACACGCGCCCCGGCCGGGACGAGAGGAGGACGACCCGTGTCGCGAGGCAGGCGGCCTCGCGCACGTTGTGGGTCACGAAAATGATCGTCTTCTTCGTCCTGTGCCAGATCTCCTGCATCTCCTGGTGGAGCACGTCGCGCGTCTGCGCATCGAGCGCGCCGAAGGGCTCATCCATGAGGAGCACCTCCGGCTCCATCGCCAGCGCCCGCGCAATCGCGACGCGCTGCTTCATTCCGCCCGAAAGCTGATGAGTATAGGCGTCGTGAAACTTTCCCAGATGGACCATGTTCAGGTAGTAGTCGACCCGGGCGTGCTGCTCCTTCGAGCTGAGACCGAGCGAGCCGAGCCCGAAGGCCACGTTCTTCGCGACGTTCAGCC
>CBDUXZ010000476.1:0-1814 GCA_965371325.1 uncultured bacterium
CTGCTTCTCTCGCACATCAAGCTGATGTTCCCCGACACCCCTACCATCGTAACGGCGATCCGCCGGCGGGATGAATGGATCGTGCCGAGCGGAGAAGAGGAAATTCAGGTCGACGATATCGTGTATTTCTCGATTGCCCGGGAGGAGCTCGACAGCGTGCTTCTCCTGGTGGGCGCCCTCCAGGAAGGGAAGCGCCACATCATGGTGGCGGGCGCCGGCCGTATAGCGCTCGACGTGGCGCGGCGGCTCGAGAGCGTCGATGAGCGGGTGATCGTCATCGAGGAGGACGCGGAGCTGGCAAGGCATGCCGCGGAGGTTCTCGAGAAGACGCTCGTTATCCACGGGCGGGTGACCGATCAGGCGCTCCTGGAGCAGGAAGAGATCGAAAAGGTCGGCACCTTCGTCGCCCTCAGGGAGGATCAGGAAGAGAACCTTGTTTCCGGGCTGCTGGCCAAACGACTCGGCGCAAGCAGAGCATTCTCGCTCGTCGACAATCCGGCCCTCGCGACCCTCATCAGCGAGATCGGGATCGACGCGGTGATCAGCCCGCGCCTTCTGGCCGTGGGGCTGACGTTGCAGCACATCCGCCGCGGCATCGTCAGGTCGGTCGCGGCGCTTCTCGAGGACAAGGTTGAACTAATGGAGGCGGAGGCGGTGGAAGGCAGCCGCCTCACGTCGGGGACGCTGGCCAAGATTAAACTCCCGCGCGGGGTCATCGTCGCCGCTATCCGCCGGGGCGACGAGCTGCTCGTGCCGCGCGGTGAAGATCGCATTCAAGCCGGCGACCAGGTTGTGCTCATCACCACGACGGAGAACGCGCAGCGCCTGGACGCCTACCTCTCCCCCTGAGCCGCATCCGTGAACCTGAAGCTTGACGTGCGCATTCTGGGCGGGCTGATCGCCCTGGTGGGTGCCTTCCAGCTCCTGCCGGTTTGCACGGCCGTTCTCTTCGGCGAGCCTGTCGGGCCTTACCTCCTCTCCTCGGCAATCGCGATCATCTGCGGAGCGGGCCTCGTCCTGGGGTTGCGGACGACGGATCAGCAGATCCGTCCGCGCGACGGATTCTTCATCGTTGGATGCGCCTGGGTGCTCTCCTCCCTCTTCGGGGCGCTTCCTTATCTCACCTCGGGCGTGCTCGGACCGGTTGATGCGTTTTTCGAATCGGCGTCGGGCTTCACCACGACCGGATCGACGGTGATCACCCATATCGAGGGAGCCCCCCGGGCGCTTCTTATGTGGCGCGCGTTCACGCAGTGGCTGGGGGCGATGGGGATCATCGTCTTCAGCATCGCGATCCTCCCGCTCCTCGGAATCGGTGGGATGCAGCTTTTCAGGGCGGAGATTCCCGGACCCATCGCCGACAAGGTGAGGCCGCGCATCGCCGCGACGGCGCGCCGCCTCTGGTACATCTACGTCGGCTTCACGGGGGCGGAGGTGGTTGCGCTTCGGATCGCGGGGCTCTCCTGGTACGAGGCGCTCTGCCACGGTTTCACCACGATGGCGACGGGGGGGTTCTCCACACGCAGCGCCTCGATCGCCGGATTCGGATCGACCGCGGTGGAATGGATCATCATCGTCTTCATGCTCTTGGGAGGGATCAACTTCGTTCTTCACTACCGGATACTTCTGGGCCGCGGCCGCGATGCGATCCGTGACACCGAACTGCACTATTTTCTTGCGACCGTGGGGCTCGCGGGGCTCGTCATCGCCCTGGCACTGCTGGCTTCGGGGAACGCGCCCGACAGCATCGTGCGTACCTCGCTCTTTCAGACGATCGCGATCCTGACGACGACCGGCTACGTCACGGCCGATTT
>CBDUXZ010000477.1:0-1808 GCA_965371325.1 uncultured bacterium
GAGCGTCGTTGCGCCCTTCATTTATGCGCTGTTTTAACGCGGTTACGAGCAGAGGTGCGCTTCAGGGGCGCCCGGAGGCTGAATTTTCATGAAGGTGGAGAAAGGAAACGAGATGAAAGAGGGTTGCACGCTTTGGTTTACCGGTCTTTCCGGCGCGGGGAAAACGACGGTCTCGAAGATTGTCGAAGCCACATTGCGCGAACGGGGCCTCCGGGTGGAGGTGCTGGATGGCGATGTGGTCCGCACTCACCTCTCGAAAGGGCTGGGCTTTTCACGGGAAGATCGCGACACAAACATTCGCAGAATTGCCTTCGTCTCTCACCTCCTCTCGCGAAACGGGGTGGTGGTTCTGGCAGCCGCCATCTCTCCCTACCGGGAAACGCGCGACGAGGCGCGCGCCAGGATCGGCCGCTTTTTGGAGATCTTCGTGAAGTGCCCGCTCGACGTCTGTATCGAGCGAGACGTGAAGGGGCTCTACAAGAAAGCGATGAGCGGAGAGCTCAAAGGCTTCACCGGCGTTTCGGACCCCTACGAGGAGCCGTTGAAACCGGAAGTCGTGCTCGAAACGGACGGCGAGGCGGCCGAGCTGTCCGCGCGTCGCGTAATCGCCACGGCCGAACGGCTCGGCTACATTCCGTCGCCCGCGATCAGCGGGGGCGCTTACTCTGACGAGGAGGAAAAGGAGATCAAAAAGCGTCTCGAGGGGATGGGTTACCTGAACGAGGAGCGCTAGAAAAGGTCTCCCGCGATCGAGTTCTCCGATCCGGCGGGAGGGGAGGGTGGCTCGAATGGATCGCTTTGTGGATCTCCATACGCATTCGACTTATTCGGATGGAAGCCTCCCTCCGGGCGATCTGGTGCGCGAGGCCCGCAAAGCGGGCCTTTCGATCATGGCGCTGACGGATCACGATGAGCTCGGCGGCCTGCCGGAGGCAAGGGCGGCCGGCGCGGAAGAGGGTGTGGAGATCATCGCGGGGGTCGAGATTAGCGCCCGGAGCAGGCATGGCGAGGTGCATGTGCTGGGCCTTGATGTGGAGGCCGGCGAAGCGGAGACTTCGCCTCTTCAGCGCGCGCTCGTGCGCCAACGGGAGGCGCGCAAGTCCCGGGCAAGCAGGGTTCTCGAGAAGCTCGAAGCACTAGGTTTGCCTCTATCGATGGAGGAGGTCCACGCGATCGCGGGTGACGGCAGCCTGGGTCGCCCCCACATTGCGAGGGCGATGATCTCGCACGGTTACGTGGGCTCGATCGAGGAAGCCTTCGCGCGCTACTTGAAGGAAGGGGGCGTTGCCTATGCCCCCCGGGAGGCCCTGACCGTGGGGGATGCAGTCGAGCTCATCCGAAGCGTGGGCGGATTTGCATCGATCGCACATCCGGCTTTCATCGGGACCGAGGGGGAGGAAGAGACGGAAGATTTGCTCAGGGGCCTCCTTGAACGGGGGCTTGAAGGGCTCGAGTGCTTCACGAGCGCCCATGACAGGGCCACCACCGCCACGTTCCTTCGGATGGCCCGGAAGCTCGATCTTGTTCCCACGGGCGGCTCGGATTTCCACGGCGACCGGAAGGGGTACGTGGGGCTCGGAAGATCACGTGAGGGGGCGCGGATCCCCTATGCCATCCTGAAAGACATCCGCGAGCGAATGAGTCGCAGGGAAGGCGGCTCACTACAGGCCGAACGCTAGAGGGCGGCCGCCGTCACCGGCCGGGCGAATCCCGGCCGCTGTGAGACCTGGAGGAAAACCTTGGGGGAAGTTCAAATTGCCGTTGTCGGCGCGGGTGGCTGGGGAAAGAACCTTGTGCGCAACTTTGCC
>CBDUXZ010000478.1:0-1800 GCA_965371325.1 uncultured bacterium
GTTCGAATCCGGTCGGCCGCTCCAGATTGGTGAGTAGGGATTGCCCGCACCTGGCCGCGGAGCTCGCGGGCTGGGTAGAAATCGCCGGCCCGCCCGGGCCCCGGCAAGTCCTCTGTGCAGACGGATTCACGGGGTGGAAGCTGGGCGGATCGCCACAGAGCGGTCCGCCTCGCTGTTTTACAGGCCCGCCATCGAGCCCCCCGAAGCACCTCGAAATCCCCCGGCGGGCCTGCGTGCGCCGGCGGAAAACCGGGGCTCCTGGAGCAGCAGGAACATGGAATACACGGAATGGCTCGGCCTCGTATACGTCGCTGCCCCGCCTAACACCGTCCGCGTCGCCCTGGAACTTCGTCGGGAACATATGAGTCGCGCCAACCGGGTCCACGGCGGCGTCCTCTTTGCACTGCTCGACACAGCCCTTGGATCCGCGGTCGTGAAATCACTCGAGCGAGGGCATGGCTGCGCGACCCTCGAGATGAAAATCAACTACTTCAGGCCGATCCAGGAAGGAGTTGTCCAGGCGGAAGGCCGCCTGGTAAATCGTTCCCGCCGCACAGCCTACGCGGAAGGGGAGGTCCTGGAAGAGGGCGGAAAGATCCTAGCGAAGGCTTCCGGCACCTTCTTCATCACCGATACCCTCCTGCAGTCGGAGCGGGAGCGCCTCTGACTCTGCCCACCCGTCCCTTCTGCTCAGATCTCTGCAAGCGCCGCGATCTTGGCAGGTGGGTGAGCGGGGGTTACGTTATTCCCGGTGACAGTGTGGCGTGAGAGGAACGGGCAAGGGAGGATCCCGAAGAAGACCGATGATGTGCCTGCGGGGAATCGCAGGTCGCGCATCCACCCCGAAAGAGCCGGGCGCGTCCCGGTTTTTCTTTTGACAGGGATAGGCGAGCCGTGATACGCGTTTGTTCTGCAACGGAGCGGCCCCCCGGGTCCTCTCCGGCGGTATAGCGGATACAGCGGGTAAGCCCGAGCGGTCCCCGCCGGGCGCTCTACCCGGCCCCCGGCGCCGTGATCCCCCCGATTTGCCTGAGTTCCCGGCCACTTATCCGGCGATGTGAGCACCACCCACCAGGGGGCCTCAAAGGACCCGGAATTGAAGATCAAGACCCTCGAGCTTTTCGGCTTCAAGTCTTTCGTGGACCGTACGGTCTTCGAGTTCCCGAGCGGGATCACCGCGATCGTGGGTCCGAACGGCTGCGGAAAATCCAACATTGTAGACGCGATCCGATGGTCGATGGGGGAGATGAGCGCGAAGCATCTGCGCGGCAGGTCGATGGAGGATGTCATCTTCACCGGCAGCGCGAAACGGCCTCCCGTCAACATGGCCGAGGTCACCCTGACTTTCTCCACCGAGGACGGAATCGCGCCTTCCCAGTACGCGGGTCATTCCGAGATCAGCGTTACTCGCCGTGTTGATCGAGATATGGAGAGTGAATACCTCATCAACAAGGTTCCCTGTCGTCTGCGCGATGTTCTCGAGCTTTTCATGGGGACGGGGGTCGGTACCAAGGCCTATGCCATCGTCGAGCAGGGGCACATTTCCGATCTCGTGAGCGCGCGTCCCGCCGATCGGAGAGGACTGATTGAAGAAGCCGCCGGCATTACGAAGTACAAGAGCAGGAAGAACGCGGCGCTTAGAAAGCTCGATTCAACCCAGCAGAACCTTCTTCGCGTGCACGACATCGTGCACGAGGTGCGAAGACAGATGTCTTCTCTCGAGCGGCAGGCTCGGCGGGCAGAGCGCTACAAGGCCGTGCGGGACGAGCTTCGCCAGCTCGATCTCGATCTTGCGGCGCG
>CBDUXZ010000479.1:0-1796 GCA_965371325.1 uncultured bacterium
GCTTCCTCGGCCCTCCGGGATTTTTTCATCGGGCGTCCCTCGCTCCTTTTCTGAGCGATCGATCGGGGATGATCGCGCTGCGGGCGGCTGATCTTGACGGAGGTCTTTGAGGCATCGATGGCCAAAGATCGAATCGTGAGCGGGATGCGTCCCACCGGGAAGCTCCACCTCGGGCACTTCCACGGTGCCCTCGAGAACTGGGTGCGGCTCCAGGAGAGCTACGACTGTTTTTTCTTCGTCGCCGACTGGCACGCCCTCACAACGGATTTTGAAGACACCTCGGAGATCGAAACGAACATCCGCGAGATGGTGATCGACTGGCTCTCCGTCGGTCTCGATCCCGAGCGGTGCACGATCTTCAGGCAATCCTGGGTGAAGGAGCACGCGGAGCTGTATCTCCTGCTTTCCATGGTCACACCGATCGGATGGCTCGAAAGGAACCCGACTTACAAGGAGCAGCTGCAGGAGATCAAGAACAAGGATCTCTCGGGACTCGGTTTTCTCGGCTACCCCGTGCTTCAGGCCGCCGACATCGTGGTCTACGGCGCCCGGCGGGTCCCCATCGGCGTCGATCAGCTGCCGCACCTGGAGCTAACGCGCGAGATCGTCCGCCGCTTCAATCATCTTTACGATGCGGTTCTGGTGGAGCCCCAGCATCTTCTCTCGCCGGCGCCGAAGCTTCTCGGCATTGATAACCGGAAGATGAGCAAGAGCTACGGGAACGCGATTCTTCTGAGTGATTCACCCGAGGAGGTGGAGCGGAAGGTGTTGGAGATGATCACCGATCCGGCGCGCAAACGCCGGAACGATCCGGGGAACCCGGATATCTGCAATGTCTTCACCTACCACAAGCTCTACAAGAGCGACGAAGTTCTGACGGCGCACGACGATCTCCTCCCCCTCGCCGAAGTGGATCGCCAGTGCCGGAGCGGCGAGATCGGCTGCGTTGATGACAAGCGGCAGCTTGCCCGGGAGATCAACGCCTTTCTGGACGCCACCGTGCGGCCCCGCCGTGCGGCCGTCGAGAAGAGCCCGGAGCAGGTGGACGAAATTCTCGAGAAAGGTTCCGAGAAGGCGCGGGTCGCCGCTGCGGAAACGATGGCGCGGGTGCGCCAGGTGATGAGACTTGGCTGAGGGGGGAGCCGGCGTGGAACGCACGTTCGAACCGGACAGGGAACGCGAGATGGCGCGCATGACCGAACGGCCGGCGGAAGGGGCCAAAGAGGCTCACGTCGAGATTCCCTACCAGGTAAAACTCGACGTCTTCGAAGGGCCGCTCGATCTCCTTCTCCACCTTATCCGCAAGAACGAGGTGGACATCTACAACATTCCCATCGCGCTCATCACCGAGCAGTATCTCGCAACGCTCGATCTCATGAAAATTCTGAACCTCGACGTGGCGGGCGAGTTCGTGCTGATGGCGGCAACGCTCGCCTACATCAAGAGCCGTACGCTGCTGCCACCCGCCGAGGAGGAGGATGAGGAAGAGGGTGATCCCGAGACCGATCTCATCCGCCGGCTTCTGGAGTACGAGCGATTCAAGGACGCCGCGGAGAAGCTCGAGGCCAGGCCGCAGCTTCGACGGGAGGTTTTTGTGCGTGGCGGCGAGGTAGCCGACATCGACGTGCCGCCCGATGAGCAGGAACTGGCCGAGGTGAGCGTCTTCGAGCTTCTCGACGCGTTCAAGCGCGTGTGGGAGCGCGCGCCCACCGATAGCGTCCATGAAATCACGGGCGAGAAGATCACCCTCCGGGAGAAGATACACGAGATCCTCGAGCGCCTGGAGCCGGTGGACG
>CBDUXZ010000480.1:0-1784 GCA_965371325.1 uncultured bacterium
GCGTGAATATCACGGCATTCTGCGTGTACATCATACTCTGCCGGACGACGGGCACCCGGTAGAGCCACATGGGAAAGGGCGGTGAGAATACGGCCACATCAAAGATCGTGTTCATGATGGTGACACTCTTGACCTTCTCGGGATGCTTGATCGCCCATTCAAACCCGATCGGCCCGCAAATATCATGAACAACCAGATGAACCGGGGACAGCTCGAGCGCGTTGACCACTTCGTCGATCCAGGCCGCGAGGGTATGCCAGTCGTATGCGGCGCCTGCGGGTTTGTCACTGAGACCCAGGCCGGGAAGATCGAAGCTCGCCCCTCGCAAACCGCGCTTTGCCAGAAGCGGAATCATCTTCCGATACAGAAAGCTGCTTGCAGGCACACCGTGAAGCAGCAGGACCGGCGATCCTGTCCCCTCTTCCCGGAGAAAGATTTTCTGTCCTTTGATATCAACATATCGACCAGCGGCTTCATGCTCGAGCGCTGGGGAAGGTAGTCGAGCCATTGGGGGTGTCCTTTATTTAGAGAAAAGAAGGGAAAGTCTGATAGTGATCGTGCTGGAGAAGCTGGCAAAGCGGGTGGAGGATGCCGATGTCATACACTGGCGCACGTTGATCCTGAGAGCTTCCGGGAAGCCCCGTGTCTATCAGGAACCCGCGGATCCACGCCGGGCGTAACGGGTATGACGCAACCTTGGATCTTCCTCATCCACCGTGGTATCGGCAGCAACCCATTTCTCGGGGTCGATAGCGGGGAAGCGAACCGCCCCGGGGGCATCGATCCGGTCGGGCACATGGGTAACGTCGATGACGTCGCAAAGGGCCATCGCTTCAGCGTAGATGCGCTCCCCCCCGATGAACCATACCTGCCCGACGCAGCTCTCGAGGGCCGACGAAATGTCCCGAAAGCATTCGACATCCGAAAGACCAGCGCGTGTGATCACAATGTTGCGCCGTCCCGGGAGAGGCGTCGAGCCGATTGATTCCCAGGTGCGCCTTCCCATGATGACGGTCGTTCCCGTCGTGAGCCGCTTGAACCGTTTCAGATCAGAAGCGTAGTGCCAAGGGATCCGGCCGTCGAGCCCGATAACCCCCTCTGGCGACATGGCGACGATAATGCCCGTCCGAGCGGCCACTATACCGCAACCTTGAACTTGATGGGAGGATAGGGGTCGTAGCCTGAAAGCACGAAATGGCGCATCACCTCGGGCGTGTCTTCATCGAGAAGCTTTGTGATCTCGTCAAGAGATTTTATGGAAGGATCGATGGAGAGCGACGGAAGGGGCCGCGGCTGGCGATTGAGTTGTTCTCGCAGACCCGGAACGTGATCGTACTCGCCCATGGAGCCGTCGGCCTTGGCCGTGTAGATATGCGCATCGACGAGCGTGTGGGCGAAGATCCCCGCTTTCATCCCTGCGAACCGGGCGAAAAGCTCGAGCAGCAGCGCGTAGCCCGCGATGTTGTAAGGGACCCCCAACGCCACGTCGCAGCTGCGCTGCGTCAGGTGTAGACAGAGAACCGGTTCACCGTCGGGCGCCATCTGGACGTTGAAGATGAAGAGGCAGTGGCAGGGAGGGAGCTTGCTTGTCTGGGCGTTTCCCGGCTCCCAGGCGGTCACGACCATCCGCCTGCTCATGGGATTTCGTTTGAGCTCCGCCAGGACCCATGCAATCTGATCATTGAAAGCTGCGCGGCCCTCCCCCCGCACCGGGAACCTCCTCCAGAAACTCCCGTAGGCGCTCGGCACCTCCCCGTCCTCGTCAGCCCATGGGTCCCAGAAAC
>CBDUXZ010000481.1:0-1783 GCA_965371325.1 uncultured bacterium
CGGTGGTAAAGAAATCCCGTAAGGTCTCGTTCTGGTAGAGGGAGTAAAGGTTGACACGCTTCCCTTCCAGGAAGGTGTATAGCTTTTCGGCGCGGGCTTTCAGGCGATCGTCCAGCCTGGCGATCGGAACGCCGGGAGAATCCGACGGTTCTTCCGGATCGCGCCGGTCGTCGATACCGGCCGCTCCTCCGCCCTGGGCAAGCCCGCGCGATGGTGAAAGGAAACCCTCAGGCGCCAGCAGCAGGAGCCCCGCGAGGGTCCAGAGAACGATACGATAAGCGATCATTTGCGTTTTTTTCCGTTGTCGAGCGCTGCATGCGCGGCAGCCAACCGCGCGATGGGCACACGAAAGGGAGAACAGCTGACATAATCCAAGCCTACCCTGTCGCAGAATGCCACCGATTTCGGCTCTCCGCCATGCTCCCCGCAGATCCCCAGCTTGATCCCGCGGCGCGTCTTCCGCCCCTCCTCCACCGCGAAGCGGATAAGCGTGCCAACGCCCGGCAGATCGAGGGTAACGAAGGGGTGCTCCGCCAGAATGTCGTTCTCGAGGTAGTTCGGAAGGAACTTGGCAGCATCGTCGCGGGAAAAACCGAAGACGGTTTGCGTGAGATCATTCGTTCCAAAGGAGAAGAACTCCGCCTCCTCCGCGATCTCACCCGCCGTGAGCGCGGCCCGGGGAAGCTCGATCATCGTCCCCACGAGGTAATTCACCTTGACCCCCCTCTCCTTCTTCACATCGGCCGCTATCCGCTCGATCATCCTTTTCACCATGCGCAACTCATTCACATGACCGACGAGCGGAATCATGATCTCGGGTGAAACGGCCACGCGCTGGCGGCGCAGATCGCTGGCGGCCTCCAGTATCGCCCGAACCTGCATCTCGTAAATTTCCGGATAAGTAATCCCGAGACGGCAACCGCGGTGACCCAGCATCGGATTCGCCTCGTGAAGCGATTCAATCCGCTCCCTGACGCGATTTGCGGCCACCCCGAGGCCCTCCGCGACCGCCTCGATATCCTCCTGGCGGGTCGGCAGAAATTCATGAAGCGGCGGGTCGAGCAGCCGGATAGTGACGGGGCGCCCCCCCATGGCGCGGAAAAGACCGATGAAATCCTCCCGCTGCGTGGGAAGGAGCTGAGCCAGCGCCCCCCTGCGCCCTTCCGTATCTCCTGCGAGGATCATCTGGCGCACCAGTCCGATGCGAGATTTGTCGAAGAACATATGCTCTGTCCGGCAGAGTCCTATTCCCTCGGCACCGAAGGCCACGGCCTGCATCGCCTGAGCCGGAAGATCGGCATTGGCCCGGATACGGAGGCGGCGAACGCTATCGGCCCACTTCATGACCCGGTCGTAAAGCTGAAATTCGCGCGACTCCCGGGGCTTGAGCGTCTGCTCAACCAGCACCTGAACAACCTCACCCGCCTGCGCCCCGATTTTACCCACGAGCACCTCCCCCGTGGCGCCGTTGAGGCTGAGCCAGTCTCCCTCCTTCAGGGTCCTTCCCTCCACGTTCATCCGGCGCGCGACATAATCGATTTCGAGCGCGGCGCAGCCCGTTATGCAAACCTTCCCCATCTGCCTCGCCACCAGCGCGGCGTGACTCGTCATGCCACCCCGCTGCGTGAGAATTCCGACTGCAGCGTTCATTCCCCGGATATCCTCCGGGCTGGTCTCGATGCGGACGAGAATAACCGTCTCGCCCCGCACCACCCAGGCTTCGGCGTCTTCGGCATTAAACACGAGACGGCCCGCTGCCGCGCCGGGACCGGCGGGGAGGCCC
>CBDUXZ010000482.1:0-1780 GCA_965371325.1 uncultured bacterium
ATCGGCCTGTACCGCACCGAGTTCCCCTTCCTCATTCGCAGCACCACACCGACGGAGGAGGAGCAGTACAACCTCTATCGCAAGGTTCTGGAACTCATGGAGGGAAAGCCGGTTACGCTGAGGACGCTGGACGTAGGCGGCGACAAGACGCTTTCGTATATCGGCTTCCCCTCGCAGGAAAATCCCATTCTGGGATGGCGTTCGATTCGAGTCTCCCTGGAGCGTGAGGATCTTTTCAAGATTCAGCTTCGGGCCGTGTTTCGCGCCGGCCGGCACGGAAAGCTCAACCTGCTATTCCCCATGATCACACGCGTGGAGGAAGTATGGCGGGTGAAAGAGATTCTAGCGGACGTGCGCGAGGAGCTTCTCGAGGAGAACATTCCGTTTCGGGACGGGATCCCCATCGGGGCGATGATTGAGGTTCCCGCCGCCGTGCACATCATCGGCAGCCTTGCGCGGGAGGTCGATTTTTTCAGCATCGGCACGAACGATCTGGTGCAATACACGCTCGCCGTCGATCGAAACAACCAGAAAGTGGCGCCACTCTACGATCCCCTGCACCCCTCCGTCCTGCAGATGATCCGCAAGGTCGTGGTGGACGCGGGAGCTGCGGGCCGGCCAGTAACGGTGTGCGGCGAGATGGCCGGCGATCCTCATCACGCCGCCGCCCTGCTCGGTCTCGGCGTGGAGAAGCTCAGCATGGGCGTGAGCGCGATCCCCCGCATAAAACAGTTTATCCGGAAGATTGAAATGAGAAGGCTCACCGAGCTCGGCCAACAAATTCTGGAGCTCGATACGGGCGCTGAAATCCGCGCTGCCATGAAAGAGGTTCTCCCCGCCTTGGAGTAGGAGGGGGGCCCTACCCCGCCTCCCGCGACCCTCTGGTGCGAACGTCCCTTAGCCACTCACCCGCCCACACCATGCCGCCTGCTCCGTAAGCCAGCGCTTTCCATCCCGGGTGCTCACGAAGATGCTCCCACCCCCCCGCGGCAACCACCAGCCCGTCCGCGTAGAGCGGCACCGTTGCGGTGAGCACGATCCAGCCCCAGGGTCTGCCCAATGCAAGCCACGGGAGCACCCAGAGGAAGTACCAGGGATGCACGGTGGGCAAGAGCAGGATGGATGCCCCGAAGAAAAGCCGGGCGGATGTCGCGGGATCACGTTCGCGAAACGCCAGGACGAGCGTGACTCCCAGAAGCGCCGCTCCGCACAGGATTCTCCCGCCCCCCGGCCCGAGCACGCCTACCGCCAGGGCGTTCAGCGAACCGGCAAAGTGAAAATCGGTGTAGAAACTGCGGAGAGTTCCGAAAAGGCCGAAACCCGCGTCGGCATAGGGAGCCGCGAGAAGAAGGCCCGTCACTCCCGCCGCCAGCAGGCCGGGCGCGCGAAGGGATCGGATCCAGGAGATGCCGAGCGGAAGGGCGTTCCACTTGGCCATGAAACCTGCCGCCAGGAGGGCTCCCCCGAGGGCACGGCGGCCCCCGGAAGCGGGCCGCGTTAGCACGGCCACGGCAAGTAGCATCGGCAGGAGCAACAGCGGTTCCATGTGGCCACGCCCGGCGACCTGGAAAACAGCAAGCGGACTCCAGGCGTAGATCAGCGCGCGACCCGCAGGCACTCCCCTGGAACGAAGTAGTAGGCCCAAAGCGGCGATCACGCCCAGATCCAGACCCGCCATCACTCCCTTGATATCCCGCGGATCGAGACCCGCCCGGGCAAAGAGACGAAAGGAGAGCTGCGCCGCGGGCGGATAGATCGCGGGAAGGTCGGGATGGTTGAT
>CBDUXZ010000483.1:0-1780 GCA_965371325.1 uncultured bacterium
GGCCTTTTCTGAAACTCCTCTGCTCCGCAATCCTCAGAAGCTCCTGGATCTCTCTTCCATACACGGAGTCGGTTCCGATGCAGATCTTGAACCCGTTATCCTCAGGCGGGTTATGACTTCCGGTGATCATCACGCCCCCTTCGAGGTCGAAGTGACGGATAGAGAAATAGAGGAGCGGGGTCGGGCAAAGTCCGACGTCAAGGATATCGAGACCGGTCGACAGGGCCCCTTCCAGGAAACCCTGGTGAAGCTCGGGCGAGGAGAGCCGGCAGTCCCGCCCAAGCGAAATATGTCGCTTCCCATGGGCGAGCTCGTAGGTTGCCACCGAGGCGCCGATAAGGCGGGCGGTTTCACGGTTCAGATCCCGCCCCGCAACGCCCCGTATGTCGTACTCCCGGAAAATGTTCGGATTGAGCTTCACGCATGACCTCGATTGCGCAGCTTTGGGTCGATAACGGATGAAAGTACGCCCCGCTCACAGGGGCGGCGCGCGTATCTTTTCACAGAGAGCCGGCGCGGACAAGTCTGCGGGCGAGGGTGCGCAAGGGTGCGCGGGGGGAGAGATAAAGTGAGATTAGAAGGCCCAGGCGCCTGCGCCAGGGGGTGTCAATGCGAACCCAGCGGTCCCTGCGGCGAACGGCGTCTGCCCGCCCAAGAAGCGCGCAGAGGGGGAGATAGGCGTCTGCACTTCGCAGGCCGTCCCCCTTGAGACGCACGATCGCGGATCGATGGGCTACCGCAATGACCCTGTGGAGCGCTGCTCCCCGCGGCGTTCGTGCCAGAACGATCTCCCCAACGCAGGGGGGGCTGCCGCCAAGCGGGCGGAGCCGCACATCTTCACCGTCCCGAATCGTCGGGCGCATACTCATGCCGCGGGCCCGCAGGACCATCTTCCCCCCACGGGAGAGGCTCTCTTCCACTGTTTTACAGAGTGCTTCGTGACGCGTTGCGGCTCTCTCCATCACGCGGCCTTCCTTGATAGCAGGTAGTCGATCGTCGACGGCAGTGGAAGGAACTGCAGGTGATCCACCGGAACGCGATCGACGAGAGAAGCGATGAGGGCGAGTGTCCAGCTCATGCCCGCTGCATCGTAGAAAGGCGCAAAGCAGTTGACGAGCAGATTTTCGACGGCAGCGGCCTCTCCGGCCGGTGTTGCCCTGTTCTCGCTGGCGTGTTCCAGGAGGAATACTCTTTTCAGCGGCGCGGAAGCCGGGGAACACACCGCGGCATCACCATGCCAGGGGGTACCGTACATCCGGAATCCCTCGCCGGCGGGACGCAGAATGACCCGATCGTCGGAGAGGATCGTCACGCCCGGGCGCCCCTCCCAGAGGCCGCTCATGGTGCTCTTCCCCGCACCCGATCGACCGACGAACAAGCACCCTTCTCCGCCGGCCGTGATCACGCCGCAGGCATGGATCACGGCCCCGCGACCGCGTGCCAGATGGTTTATGATCAGAAGCTCATCCAGGGGATAGCGAAGCGGATAGGGATGGAACGCCGGGCGATCGCCGGCCGGGGTGATGAAAACATCACCCCGGGTCACCGCATCGTCAACGCGCGCCATGCGGTGTATGGCGCCGCCCTCGGCCGGCGCGCCAAGCGTGAAGACGAGAGACCCCTTCTCACGGTAAAGATTCCAAAGCCCCCCCTCCGTGGTGTAGAGGCAGGTTTCCGCGGCCGGCGACGCAGGTTGACCCTTGCGGATCGTCAGGCTGATATCGGCGGGGGCGTTATCCTCGACGAGAAACGCAGCGTGGGGATCCTCCAGCGCAAACTC
>CBDUXZ010000484.1:0-1771 GCA_965371325.1 uncultured bacterium
TCATCTACGGTAAGGTAAAATAAGGCGATTTTGGGAACCCCCCGCCGTCTAAATATACGGGTTCCACGCACCCCTTCCCGCTGCCTTTTTAGTGGAAAAGACAGACCGAGGAGATGACGACCAGATGAGATCCATGCCCGTTTACAAAAATTTCGCACTCTTCATCCTGACCGCGGCAATTTCCTTCACATTCGCGGCAAGTCCCGTGGACGCGGGCGAGCCCACCATACAGCTCAAATCGGGCATCGGCGCCGTGATTAACATCCTCCGGGACGCCAGCCTCAAGGGCGACACCAAAAAATCCGAGCGCCGCTCAAAGCTGCGCAATGCCATCGGCAAGCAATTCGACTTCGAAGAGATGGCCCGCCGCTCTCTTGCCCGCTACTGGAAAAAGCGGAACAAAGAAGAGCGGAAGGAGTTTGTCGCTCTCTTCAGCGGGATTCTCGGAAAAAGCTACATCGGCAAGATTGAAGGCTACACGAATGAGGAAATCCGCTACGTCAGGGAAAAGGTCGACGACGAATTCGCCCGGGTCAAAACCCTCATCGTCACGAAGAGAAAGCAGGAAATCCCCATCACCTACCGCATGCACAAAGTGGGAACCAAGTGGATGGTGTATGACGTCATCATCGAGGGCGTCAGCCTCGTCAACACGTACCGCCAGCAGTTCCGGTCGTTCCTCCGGAAGAAGCCCTACGACGTCCTCGTGAAAAAACTCCGGGAAAAGCAAGGCGAGGGCTAGCCGGGTCGCCCGCCGCGGGCACCCTTCCCTCGATCTTCGGCAGCGGAAACCTGCGCGCCACCTCGGTGTGGTCGCGCAGCCCCATCGCTTCGCGCTGGACAACGAGGAAATAGCGGTACCGCTCGGCCTCATCCATCGCCTGATGAAGCATCTTCCCGAGGCGCTCCTTCCGGGCGGCGGCGCCCCCGGGACAGTTCTCCCACAGCGCCATCATCCGCCAGGCCTTCCCGTGGCACTTTCCGAGCTCCCGCCCGATCCGCCCCAGCGTGCCCGCTATCTCCTTGGCAATCTCTTTTTCCACCGCGAGCGGCGTGAATATTTTCGGCATGTTCCTCTATCCCTCGGATTTGATCCGGGGCAGGGCGAACGCCAGAATCGCGCCGATTCCGCCCACGGCGACACAGGTCAGGGGAAGCACCGTCGAAAGCCCGATCAGGTCGCTCAGGGCGCCCACGCCGATGACGATCATGCTCGCGAAGAACCAGACCACGCCGAGCATGAAACTGGAGACCAGGGCCTTGTGATCGGGGGAAACTTCCTGTGCGTACGTCACCGAGACGCCCATCGGGGCGTAGAGAATCGCACCGGACGCCATCAGGAGAGCAATCTGCGATATTCCTCCCACCAGGAACGAAGCGCCCAGCACCGGCGTTCCGATGAGCATCCCGACGATCATCACCGTGCGCCGCCCGATGCGGTCCGAAAGGTGCCCGCCGTAGATGCCCCCGGCCGCGGCCGCGAACAGAAACAGGGTTATCGCCCATCCGCCCTCGCCTATCGATCCGCCGCCCCGAACGATGTAAAGCGGCATGAACGTCCCGACGGTCATGGTGACTATCGTTCGGGACAGGTTGACGAACCACATGAGGATTAACGGGCGCCCTACGCTCTTCAGGGATTGCAGGGTCTCCCGAAAATTCATGGCCGCCGCGCCAGCCGGTCCGCTTTCGATCGACGGAGCGAAGAACAGATACGGAATACCGATCAGGACGCCAATGGCCCCTCCGATGGGAATGGCCTCGAGCCCCC
>CBDUXZ010000485.1:0-1729 GCA_965371325.1 uncultured bacterium
GGACAAACTTGAGATAATCATCCGTTACTTGCCGGAGAATATCCACTTCCTGCTTGATGGACCGGAGAAGCGTCCACGCCTCGCGCGTCTCCTCGTCCTCGAAGCGGTTCAACTCGTCTTCGAGCAACTCCGCGTTCAGGTTGATGGCCGAAAGCGGGTTGCGGATCTCGTGCGCCACCTGCGCACTCATTTTCCCGACGATGGTGAGGCGATCCTTCTGGGTGAGCTGTTGTTGAAGCTCGCGCCGCTCGGTCACGTCCTTGATGTAGAGGGTCACCTGCTGCGTATTTCCGTCGGCATCGAAGATGGGATAGGTGTAAATCTCCAGGTCGAGCCGCTTCCCCTCTTCCATCAGGATCGAGCGCTCGGAAAAACCCCGGCGGCCCGTCTCGAAGGTGTGCGCTGCCAGCGTCCGATCGGCCAGCGGCTCGGGAATCATGCTTTCGGCGCCCCCGCCCCAAGGGCGGTAGAGGAGGTTCGGAATTTCGTTCTTCAGGAGCCGGGCCATCCCCCGGTTCAGCAATTGTATCTCGAAGTTTTGGTCGAGGATGCAGATGCTGTCCGTGATCCCGTCGAAGAGCGCCTGGAGGCGCTGCTTGCTCTCGAGCACCTGACCCGACCACAGAAGCCGGTCCTCGGCCCGGATGCGCCGCCGCTCGCGGTCGAGGATGATCAGCGCCGCCGAGATGATCACGATGAAACCAAAGCTCGTCAGCAGAAAACCCTTCCGGAAAGTGCGCCGGACGAGATCGCCCACCTCCGAAGAAGGCGCCGTCACGGCGAGCGTCCATTGTTGCTCCCCGATGAGGAGTGGGGTGAACGCTGTCAACATGCGCCGCTTCCTCGATTTCTTTCCGGGCCGGATGTCGGAATGCCAGTCGAAGCCCCGCTCCCCGCTCCGCATCCGCACGGCGCTGCTCAGGAGCCGATCATCTCCCAGGCGCCTCGCGAGGTCGGCCACCCGGGTTCCCTCCAACTCGCGGAAGCCGGGGGCGATGAGAATCTTACCCGAAGAGGTCAACAGCCAGGCGCGCCCCTTGAGCCCCGACTGGATCGGACTGACGAACGATCGATCCAGGTCTTCGAGGGTCACCTTCGCGTAAATCCAGACCCCGCCGGAAACCGGCGCGGCGGCGAACAGGTAATCGGGCGTGTTTTTTTTCTGAACGATAAGGAAACAAACCCGATTTTGCGGAGTGCAATGCGATAGAAGGCCGGAGTATTCACGCAAGAGCGCATCGCGGACCCTGATTCTCGTCTGAATGTACCCCACCTCGCTGACGCGCAACCTTCCCCCGAGGCGCTCATAGAGACCCGCCATCG
This sequence comes from uncultured bacterium, assembly GCA_965371325.1. Taxonomy (GTDB): domain Bacteria; phylum JAUYMQ01; class JAUYMQ01; order JAUYMQ01; family JAUYMQ01; genus CBDUXZ01. The sequence goes on from CBDUXZ010000485.1 coordinate 1,324, forward strand.
AGCTCATCCGGCCCGGATGCCCGGGAGGGACCGTACGGAGAAACCTGGCGCTGTAGCGGAGGCTGGCATTTAACTCATCCAGAAAAGAGGCGATCTTGCTGCTCGCCTGATCCGCGATCAACAATTGTTGACGATTGAACTGCTCTTCAATGTCCGAGCGCGCGTCGGTGTACACCTTCCGGGAAAACAGAAGCAAAACGGCCAGGACAATCGCCGTGATCGCCAACACCTGATACTGGAAACGCCGGTTGACCCTCCGGGATTCCCTGAGGCGGAGATCAGAGCCGCCCCCGTTGTCCCGGGAGGGGGCCGGATTATCCGGAAGAGGTGTCTCCGGAGCGGAATTTTTGACTTCCTTCGGGCTGGCCATCTTTTGAATCACCTTCCAGAGGGAGCACGGGCAAAT
>CBDUXZ010000486.1:0-1723 GCA_965371325.1 uncultured bacterium
AGGACCAGATTTCGCGCGAAGCGCCGCCCGACATATGGGCAAGGTTGCGGATCTCCGGTTCGGAACCGGACATCTGCGCGGAGATGAATGCCTGGAGTTGTTCGGAAAGGCCCATGATCTTCGTCCCGTCCTTCTAGATCTTTTCGATTTCCACGCGGGTCCCGCGGTCGTTCTGCCCGGGCTGCAGCGCGATGATAAGCGGGCGGAGGTGAAAGTAACCGCCCGCGAGCTGGATGGGGTTGATCGGACTCGGGATGGCCGCCTGGTGCGACGTGTGCCCTTTAAACTGATGCGGCTCCCATCCGTGATAGACGACCACCTGTCCGGGGCGCACGGAGCCAAATATTTTCGCCTTCACCTCGAAAGCAGCCAGGTCGTTCCGGACCCGGACCCTGTCACCGTCCTGGATGCCCCTCGATTTTGCATCGTCCACGCCCATGCAAACCACAGGCTCCCCGCGCTGGAGCTGAAGCATCAGGGGGTTGTCGCGCCAGCTGGAATGAATCGACCAGCGCGTGTGCCCGCCGGTCATCTGCAGCGGATGGGCGCCGCCGATGGCGGGGTTATCCTTGTGTGTGGGGAGCGCCTCGCCCAGCTCGCCGTAGAGCTCATGATCAATGTAGAACTGCATCCGCCGGGTCAGCGTGGGCCACGGGATTTTCTTTTCCGTGTGCCATGTGTTTGCGGTAATGGTCTCGTCCGGTTTCATGTCCGTTGCGGTTCCGATGTTCACCGCCGACGCACCCACCGAGGTGAAGCGCGAATAGCCCTTCTCCTTCAGCTCCTGCCAGGAGGTCCCCTCCAGGTTGCTCGATAATTTCACCAGCGCACCCAGTGTCTTCTCGATATCGTTCTCCGTGTAGCGCCCCTTGTAAGTGAAATCATCGTAAACCTTGTCGAGCCGCCGTTCCTTCCCGTTCCGGTCGCGGAATGTTTTGATCCCTTTCTCCCGCGCGCGTTCCTGGATCTTTTTTGTCAGCAGGCAGTAGAAGACCCACTCGTTGCGCGACTCTCCGAGGGGTTCGACCGCCTTCGTCGTCACGTGCGCGAAGGGCATGATGGGCGTGCTCCAGGTGACATCATCTTTCTCGTACCAGCCGGCGGTGGGGAGCACGTAATCGCTCCAGAGCGCCGTGGCGCTCATTCGGAAGTCGACCGTGACGAAAAGATCGAGCTTCGGGAGCATCGTCTTGATGATTTCAGGGTATGAGCGCACCCGCCTCAGGATGTTTCCCCCGGCTTCAAAGAAGATCTTCGGCGCGGCCGGTGGCGCAAACTGCCATCCCTTCTGGAACGACTCCTCGACGTAGGACGCCACGTCGCGCTTGAGATGCGGATCCCACTTCGCGGAGCTCCCGCTCACATCCTTCAGTCCGCCATGAAGGTAGTAGAAGAGCACGGAATTGTAGAAGGGCCCGGCCGCGAAGACCTCGCGATTGATCTCGTAGTTCACCATCTCATCCGAGTAGCCCTGGAATCTCAGCTTGGCCATCTTGGGCGCGTAGCCGGCTATCACGGCAAGGGCACCGAGATTCATCGGGAGAGCGGAGGTCGCGAGGCTTGCAAGCTCGGGCGCGTCGATGCTCATCCAGGGGAAGGCGTTGTAGCCGCTCCCCTTCTTCCCGAACTGACCGCAGAGAGCCATTACGAGAAGCTGTGCTCGCTCCATTTCGAGCCCGTGGTAGTACTTCGAGAAGTTCGATTGCGAAATGACGGTGGCGGC
>CBDUXZ010000487.1:0-1717 GCA_965371325.1 uncultured bacterium
CGACCAACTTTCTGATGGAGGCCTTGTTGAACTTCTTACCCTTCCGGATAATTACTTCACCCCTGCGGTCCTTCACGTCACGGGACGCTTTCTGGCCAAGCAGAATTTCCGGGTCGACATTCTTGAAGATTTTCTTCCCTTCGAGCCTTATGCGCTCCCTTCGATAAAACTCGCCAAGGATCTCCCGGGTGCCGTAACCGAGGGCCTTCAAAAGCGCTGTTCCCGGCATCTTCTTGCGCCGGTCTATCCGGACCTGGATGACGTCCTTGTGATCGATTTCCAGATCAATCCATGAGCCGCGATAGGGGATAATCCGCGCGCTGTAAATAAACTTTCCACTCGAGTGGGATCGGCCGGAGTCATGGTCGAAGAAAATGCCCGGCGAGCGGTGAAGCTGCGTTACGATGACACGCTCCGTCCCGTTGATGATGAACGTACCGTTGTCGGTCATCAGCGGGATCTCACCGAAATAGACCTCCTGCTCCTTGACGTCACGGATGTTCGTGACGCCGGTTTCCTCGTTCTTCTCCCATACCACAAGCCGAACGATCACCTTGATTGGCGCCGCGAAGGTCATGCCGCGCTGCTGGCATTCAACCACCGAGTACTTCGGCTGCTCCAACGCGTAGCTTACATACTGGAGTTCAGCTGTTTCGTTGTAATCCTTGATAGGAAAGATCGACTTGAAGACGGCCTGAAGGCCCAGATCTTCCCGTTTCTCGGGGGCAACGTCTTCCTGGATGAACTTTTCAAAGGATCTTTTCTGGATTTCGATGAGGTTGGGAATGCTGATGATCTTGGCGATCTTCGCAAAATCCCTGCGGAACCGGTAGTTATCCTGGATCGACTGACTCATCGTGTGGCTTACCTCTCGGGTGAAAGTCTCCCGGAACACTCATCCGCCCCGAACCTGGATCCCGCGGCGCGGTTCGACCAGTTAGGACGCGCGCCTACTTCACCTCGACAGCGCCGCCGGCCCCTTCAACCTTCTTCTTGATATCCTCGGCCTCGTCCTTGCTCAGGGCTTCCTTGATCGCCTTGGGGGCGGCTTCAACGAGATCCTTCGCCTCCTTCAGGCCAAGGCCTGTGATAGCACGCACTTCCTTGATGACCTGAATCTTCTTATCCCCCGCAGACGTAAGGATGGCGTCGAACTCAGTCTGCTCCTCCGTCGTGACTGCATCGCCGCCCACACCGGCACCGGCGGCCGCCACGGCCACCGGCGCGGCGGCGGAGACTCCCCACTTCTCCTCGAGCATCTTGACCAGGTCAGATGCCTCCAGAATCGTCAACGTATCGAGGGACTCTGCAATTTTTGAAATGTCAGCCATCTTCTTCTCCTCCACCCTCCCCTGTGACAGGGGGGGATACGGTTGTTTGCCGGCTAACGCCGGGCTCTGATACAGGATTGCGCCTTCGAGTTCAGGCCGATGCCCCCGCGTCGCCGCCTTGCTCAGCAGGAAGTTGCTCCTGCCGGAGCGAAACCGCGCGCGCGAGCTGCGTACCCGGGGCGGCTAGAAGGCGAACGAGGTTGGCGGAAGGCGCCTGCACTATCGACAGGAGCTTCGCGCGCAGCTCGGGAAGGCTTGGCAAGGAGGCGAGATTCCTGATTTCCGCAAGTTCCAGGAGGCGCCCTTCCAGGAGCCCTGCCCGGAGTTCCAGATGCGGAACCCCCTTGCTGAATTCCGTGAGCACCTTGGCCGGCGCGACAGGGTCG
>CBDUXZ010000488.1:0-1693 GCA_965371325.1 uncultured bacterium
ACGCTACCGGATCGAGGAGATCCCCGAAGAGGTTCGCGGTCGCCTATGCGCGGAGTGCGGCGAGTGCTGCAAGGTTATGATACTTGATGGCATCGAGATCGACCGCCGGACGCACATGGATCGCTCCTATCTCGAGTTTGTGGAACTGCACGGCGGCTCCACCGAGATCACCCGCGACGCCGACGGCGTTTCGCTCACGATGGTTCTTCCGACCCCCTGTCACAAGCTCGTGAGTAAAAACGGGGGACACTCCTGCAGTATCTACAAGAAGCGTCCGCTCGTTTGCCGGGAGTACAGCTGTCTCGAGGACGTGGAAATCGGAGACACCGCCTGGAAGCGCTACATCCGCGAGAAACGCAAGCGCGCCTCGCGCCGCTCCCCCAGATCTCCCAACGGGCGCCCGCGGGTGGTTCGCGGCTAGCGTTGCCCGGCTCCGGATCAGATCGTGCCTGACGCTTACTTCGTCATCGTTTCTTTCGCCATTCACGCTTCGCTGGCCCTCTGGATTGGCGGCGCCGTCTTCTTTACCGCGCTGGCGGCACCACGCATCTTCGGGGGGGCTCCCACGCGCACCCTTGCGGGCGAGATCGTGGGCGGCATGGTTGGCGCCTTCGGCAGGATCAAGCTTGTGTGCATCGTGGTGCTCATCCTGGGCGCGTGCATCCGGTATTCGCAATGGGAGGCGTGGAACGCCTGGATTGCGGGGCGCTTCGCTTTCATCGGCCTGGCCAGCGCCCTGGAGCTTTTTGCCACCTGCGTAATCGGTCCGCGGATCATGAAGGCCAAGCATTCCGTCCGGGAGGCTGGGCTCGACTTCGAAGGCGATTCCGATGATCCGCGACGTCGGCGTTTCCGCCGTCTGCACGGCCTGGTCATGGCTCTCCAGAGCCTGGCCGTTCTGTTCGCCATCGGTGCGCTGGTAACCTTCTCCTGAAACGCCCCGACCCCACCGCTGCAATTGACAGCTCGGGGAAGAGGCTGTCTACTTTGCGTTGGGCACGAAGGCCCACAGATGGCGATCGGGCCTTCGGGAAGGAGGAGAGCGCGTTCCGTGCGATTCAACGTATCCATTCGCAACATGGGGCCCCAGGCTGAAGTCTCTACGCTCCTCGACTGTGTGAAGGCAGCCGAGAGCTCCGGTGTTTTCGAAGGAGCCTTCGTTGTCGATCACCTCTGCGTCCCGCCGGAAGCCTCCGAGGGGAGCGACGGGCGCTACCTCGAAGCCCTGACCACGCTTGCATTTCTTGCCGGGGCTACTTCCCGCCTTCGCATCGGCGTTTCCGTTCTGATTGCGCCCTACCGGCCGAGCCTTCTTGTCGCCAAGCAGGTGGCCACCATCCAGGAGTTCTCCGGCGGCAGGCTGATCCTCGGCGTTGGCGTCGGGTATATCGACGGAGAATTCAGGGCGCTCGGCGTTTCCCGAAAACGCCGCGGCGCGCTCACGGACGAGTTGCTCGAGACGATTCACCGCGTATTCGAACATGATGTGACCGAGTCGAACGGGCAGCCCTTCGTTTTCTCTCCCCGTCCCCCCCGGCCACTCATCTGGGTGGGTGGCCGCGGCGTGCGCACAATCGAACGAGCCGCGCGCTATGGCGACGCATACCATCCGATCAACCTGACCGATGACGAGCTGCGGGAGCGATCGGCGCGTGTGCGCGAGCTGGCGGCGGAGTACGGCCGGCCCTCCCCG
>CBDUXZ010000489.1:0-1693 GCA_965371325.1 uncultured bacterium
CCCTTGGCATCCTCGATTTCCTTCTCGCTGATTCCCTCATCAAGCGCCTTCCGGACTTCCTTTCGCACAAGCTCGAGCGCTTCGCGTGCAGAGGCGTTCTTGGTCTGCAGCATGATCTGGAATGGCCCCGGCAAAACTCCCGCATCGAATCGGCTGTAAACGGCATAAACGAGACCGCGGTTGTCCCTAATCTCGTCGAGAAGACGTGAGGAGAAACCACCACCGCCGAGTGAGTAGTTGAAGACCTGGATCGCGTAATAAGAGGGATCGGTCCGGGCGATGCCGCGCTGTCCCAGAAGGACAGTGGTTTGTGTGAAGGGGCCGTCGATCTTCGCGAACGCGGGCTTTCCCCGCGGCGGAATCGGGGGGATATCCTTGAAGACCTTGCCGGAACCTGCGAGCCAGGGAGCGAGCCGCTTCCTGATGCGTTTTGCAAGATCGGATCCTTCCACATCCCCCGCTGCCGTGATGATTGCGCCGGCGGGGCCGGAGACCCGCTTCCAATAGGCCCTGCAGTCCGTCACCGTAAGCGTAGCCAGCGAGGCCTCCGTCCCATGGCGGGGCCGGCCATAGGGGTGGCCGCTGTAGAGGGCTTCCAGCATGGATCTTCGCGCGAGAAAACCCGGTCTCTCTTCGGCCGCTTTGAGTGCGGCGAGGGCTTGCGAGCGGACCTTCTCGAAGGCGGAGGGGTCGAAGGCGGGGCCCGCTAGCAGTTCCGCAAGAAGATCCAGTGCTTCATCAAGATGGTCCGTCAAAGAGGATAACGTGATGGTCAGCATGTCGCTGTCGGCGCCGACGCTCAACTCTGCGCCTATCGCGTCAAGCGCCGTTGCGAATTCCTCGCTGGAATGAGCGCTGGTGCCTCGCTGGAGAAGTTCCGCCGTGACCGCCGCCAGACCGCCCTTGCCCGCAGGCTCCGCAAGGGCGCCTCCCGGAAAGACCATGACCATGAAGACGACCGGTATGTGGGGCTGGCGAGAAACCAGGAGAGACACTCCGGGCGGCACCTCGAAGGTCTCGACGGGGATGGCCCCGGCTCTGTTCGGGAGGAGGAGGACCGCTGCAATGAGGAGAGGCGGGAGAAATCGTCCGAGACGCATCATCGCTTACCTCCCTGGGGCGGTCCGCCGGTCCGGCCTGCAATCGGATCCGTCGGTTCAAGAACAGCCGAAGTTTCGTTGTTCGGGTTGAAAATACGTCTCGCGGCACGTCGCAGATCCTTCGCTTTGACTTTTTTTATGGCTGGAAGATAGCCGTCTATATCGCGCCACTGTCCCGCGGTCGCAAACTGACCCAGAAGCATTCCCCGGTAGAACATCGAATCCTGGGATCGGAACCAGTCCGCCTCGATCTGCGTTTTGGCCTTTCTGATCTCCGCCCGCGGAGGGTCCGATTCGCGAAGCTTCCCGATCTCCTCCCTGAGCGCCTTTTCCACCTCATCGGTTCCCTGACCGGGGAACGCCTGGGCGTGAAAGCTGAACGTGCCGGGGTCGACACTGATGCCGTCGTAGCTCGATGAAGCGGATGTCGCGATGTTTTTCCTGAAGACCAGGGCCTGCGGAAGGCGGGCGCTTCGTCCCCCAGAGAGAATCGCATCAAGGATCTCGAGGGGTGCAAAGTCAGGGTCGCCAAGACGCGGAGCGTGGTAGCTCAGATAGATCACGGGGAGCTTGGCCGCCCGTCGGAGCACGAC
>CBDUXZ010000490.1:0-1685 GCA_965371325.1 uncultured bacterium
GCTCGTTCTTCTCGAGCTCGCGACGGGGCTTCCGAGGCCCGCCGCGCTCAAGAATCTTGCCGCGCGTACGGGCCTTGAAGAGGTCCATTCTCTGGCCAGCATGCTCATCCAGGCGGATAAGTTTGGAACTTCCATTGCGCGATCGCTGCGGATCTTCTCCCAGTCCATGCGCACCAACCGAACCCAGCGGGCGGAGGAGCAGGCCGCGAAGACGAGCGTCAAGCTCACGTTGCCTCTCATCCTTTGCATCTTCCCCGCGCTCCTGATCGTCATCCTCTCCCCCGCCTGCATCCGTCTCTACCAGGCGCTCGTGGGACCGGGTGGCGCGCTTGGTGGTTGAAAACAGGCTCACGCTCCTTTATTCTCCCTCCACCATCTCTGCGCATCCCTCCCACTATCGGGGTCTCCTATGCGCGAACGCATCCCTCATCCCTTCCCTGCGTTGCCCGGAAGGGCCGGTCACTCTCTCCACGCAATCGTGAACATCACACCCAACCGGCCGCCGGAGACGCCCCGCCTGTCGCGGCGGGTAATTCTCGTGTTTCCGCTCCTGCTAATCCTCCTCAGCTTCGGCTGTACCCATCTGCCCGACGGCCTCGGAGGCAATAAGGCCGCGAGAGACTACCGCCTCCTGGTCGGCGGGCTGGAGACCGACAGCAAGAAGCTCAGGGAGTTCGAAAAGCGGGTCCAGGGGGACGAGTGGAAGGGGACCAAAGCGAAAAGAATGGGGTGGCGGCTGCATCGCCAGGGCAAGATTGACGCAGCCATCGGTTTCTACCGCGAGGCGCTGAGCTACGACGAGGAAGACGTCGAGGCGTTGACCTACCTCGGCCGTGCCTACCGCGATCAGGGAAATCTCTACAAATCGACGAAGATTCTGATCCGCGCCATTAAAACCGATGATGACCTCGCTGAAGCGCACGCCCAGCTCGGGATCACCTTTGACATGGAGGGGAACTACGCCCAGGCCGAGAAAGAGCACCGGCGTGCCGTCGCCCTCAATTCCGAGAATAGTTCCTACCACAATAATCTCGGCTTCTCCTACTTCCTCCAGGGGAAAGTGCAGGAAGCCGTTGAGGAGCTTGGAATCGCCGTGCGTCTCGATCCCGATGACGAGAAGGCGCACAACAACCTGGCATACATCTACGCCGTCCAGGGAAGATTCGATCAGGCTTTCGCGGAGCTTCGGCGCGCGGGGACGGAGGCGGAGGCCTACAACAACCTCGGATATCTCTACTATCTGAAGGGAGACCGGCGCAAAGCGATCCGGAACTACAGCCGGGCCCTGGAGCTTAATTATTCCCTGAAGGCGGCCCAGGAGAACTTGCGGGCCGCGACGATCTATGGAGAGAGCCCGCCGCCCGCACCGGGCTTTGACCAGTCAGGCCCCTCTCCCGTTCGGGTGGATCCGGGCGACAGCGGGGAGCTGGTCTACACACCGATCGAAGATATGCCTGATGAATCCCACGTGGCATTGGAGCCGACCGAGGAACCGCTTCGGGCGACCGAGGAAGCCGTTGAAACGGCGACGTCCGTAACCGAGCCCTCCTCCGACGCCGCGGAAACGGTCCTCGGGGAGGGGGCGGAAGCGACAGCGGCACTGGAGGCGGAAGAGGCGGCGGTGCGTGAAGCGGAAGCGACAGCGGCACTGGAGGCGGAAGAGGCGGCGGTGCGTGAAGCGGAAG
>CBDUXZ010000491.1:0-1681 GCA_965371325.1 uncultured bacterium
CGCGCGTTTCAACGATGAGAATAACGTCCGGATCCTGCCGCAGGATGGACCGGAGGGCGTTTGCGCAAGTGAGGTCGATCTTCGGGTTGACCTGGATCTGCCCGATCCCCTCGAGCTGGTACTCCACCGGATCCTCGACCGTGATGATGTTCTTGTCCGGCGTATTGATCTTCTCGAGCGCCGCGTAGAGCGTCGTGGTCTTGCCGCTCCCGGTCGGTCCCGTAACGAGGATGATGCCGTGGCTCCGTTTGATGAGCTTGGCGGTTATCTCGAGCTGCTCGGGCGTGAAACCAATTTGTGAGAGATCCAGCATCACGTTCGACCTATCGAGGAGCCGCATGACGACGCGCTCGCCGAAACTGGTGGGGATCGTCGAGAGGCGAATGTCGATGTCCCGCCCCGCGATCTTGATTCGAATCCGCCCGTCCTGCGGCAAGCGCTTCTCGGCGATGTTCAATCGCCCCATGATCTTGACCCGGGAGGTGATGCTGGACTGAAGGCGCTTCGGCGGCTTCAGAACTTCGTAGAGGATGCCGTCGATGCGGTATCGCACCACGAGATTCTTTTCGAAGGGCTCGATGTGAACGTCGCTGGCGCGATCCTTGACGGCCTGGTAGAGGAGCGAGTTGACAAGCCGGATGATGGGGGCCTCGTCCGCGGAATCGAGGAGGTCCTGGAGTTCCTCCACCTCCGCGCCGTCGAGCCCGAGACCCTCGTGGCCCTCCAGATCCTCGATGGCTTCCTGGGTTGCGTCGGACTCGCGCTCGTAGACGAGGTTGATTGCGCCGACGATGGTTCCGGGTCTCGCCAGCACCACTTCGACGTCCGTGCCAAGAAGCATGCGGACGTCGTCCAGGGCGTAGAAATCGAGGGGATCGGCCATTGCGATGGTGGCCGTGCCCTCGCGCTGGCGAAGGGGAATGAGCGTGTACTGTCTGGCGAAGTTGATGGGGATGCGCGCAACGAGATCGGTGTCGATCTCCTCCTGCCCGATCTTGGGCAGGTATGCGAGCTCCATCTGCTCGGCGAGGGCCTGAAGGAGATCCTCCTCCGTGATCGCCTTCAGGCCGACCAGGATCTCTCCCAGACGCCCGCCCTTCTCACGCTGGGTCTGGAGAGCCGTTTCGATCTGATCGTCGGTGAGTCCCACGCGCTTCGTCAGGATCTGCGCGAGGGGTTGTCTGCTCGGTCCCACTTTTGACTCGTGTCGAGGGCCCGTGCCGGGGGGCCGTTTCCAGGGAAGCCCGCAAGGGGCCTATTCGGTGAGCTTCACGACGAACGGAACGGCGCCATCGTCCCGGTAATCCTTCGCGAGCCTGGACGCGATCCGGCTCGCGTCCTCGTCCGATTTGAATCGCCCGACTCTCACCCGGTGCACGACGCTTCCTTCTTCAGTCACCGCCGATGTGAGGAAAACATCGTAACGCTCGGCGCGGAGCTTATCCACCAGCGCTTCCGCCTCATCGCTGTCGGAGAACGCCGCCACCTGGACGGTGTATGGGCCGGCGGGCGGCTGAACGGAAGGCACGGGCGCCGGTTCGGGAGCAACCGCCGCAACCTTTTCGGGCTCCCCGACCCCTTCGCCCGCCGCACCGTTCTCCAGCACCGTTGCCGTCGCGTCGGTGTCCTCCGGCGCCTTCGCCTCGGGCGCGGGGCCGCCGATGATCTCCTCCCGCCGCCC
>CBDUXZ010000492.1:0-1676 GCA_965371325.1 uncultured bacterium
ATTTCGGGCTGCTGTGGGGGGGTGAAATTTTCCTGCTTTTTCATTCAACATTTTTCATGTCGCGGCCGATAAGTAGAAGTGGATGACTTCGGCTATCTCATGGATGAGATTCCCTCCGAGGATGAGCGGCGATGGCCGCGTCCGTATGGGTAGATAAGGAGATAACCAATGATCAACACGATCTCGAATGCAGCCTCCGGTTTGCGAAACGGGGTGGATCGTTTCGCGGAACGCCCGGAGAGCATCACGCAATCCCCCCAGGCCCCTCCTGAAGAAGATGAGAGGTCCGTTCCCCCGCTTGAAGAGAATCCGTCCGCGCGCGAGTCGCATACACGACATTCCGACAAATCGGATGAGGAATTTCGTTCTGTCTCCGAGGCTCCGCGGACATCCGACATCGCCCGCGAGATGGCCGATCGCATCCAGGCTGAAACGGATGCCAAAGCCGATATCGCCGTGATTCGCGCCAGCGACGAGACCGTCGGCACGTTGCTCGATATACACGCATAGGATTCATGGAGAATAGAAGAAAAGGGCGCCTGTGAAGGCGCCTCTTTTTTTTTGGTGCGCCCGGCAGGGCGCACTCACTTGGAGGTGAAAGTCCTCTACAGGCCCGACAGGGGGAACTGTTAGCCGGACGGCAAGGGTGTCGGTCGCGAGGCCGAATCTGAAGGAAGCCGCAGGCAAAGCGCTGGCCCGACGAACAGAAATCCGATACGAGGCGGACGCGTTGGATGAGAAGGCCAATATCTTCAAAGTCCAATACCTGTACGGAAAGCGCGGTCGTATATCGGGCGGGCATAAGCGTGAAGGTGAGTGCGCATTACCCGGGGAGATCTGCCGTCCCGCCTTAGGTGGCTAGTGTCGCCGAGAGGCGGCGCGAAGGGACGGCAGAAGTCAGCCGAGGGCATAGTAAGGCCGATCGACCCGGCCCAAGGCCCGAACGCGAGAGACGGGGCAGGAGCCCGAGTTTCGATGACGCGACAAAACGCAGAACATCGTCCCGAGAAGGACGAGGCCTCCCCGGAGGGTAGCCGGCGGAACCGGCCAGAGGATGGGGACGGCGCGCGGGGCGTCACGGTAACGAGGGAGCCCTGCTGCCCGCCGAGCGAGACGATCATGGAAGCGGTGGTCGAACGCGAGAACATGGTTGCGGCCTATGGGCGCGTGGTGAGCAACAAGGGAGCGGCGGGCGTCGATCGGATGCCCGTCGAAGCCCTGAAGGCCCATCTCGACGAGCATTGGCCGCGCATCAGAGCGGAGCTGTTGGAAGGGCGATACCAACCGCAACCGGTGCGCGGGGTGCAGATCCCCAAGCCTGGTGGCGGGGTGCGGCAATTGGGCATCCCGACGGTGGTGGACCGGCTGATCCAGCAAGCTCTGCATCAGGCGCTCAGTCCGATCTTCGATCCGGGCTTTTCTGAATCCAGCTACGGCTTTCGTCCAGGCCGCGGCGCGCACCAAGGCGTGCTTCGCGCACGCGAGATGGTGGCGAGCGGACGGCGATGGGTCGTGGACATGGACCTGGAGAAGTTCTTCGACCGTGTGAACCACGACGTGCTGATGGCGCGCGTGGCACGCAAGGTCAAGGACAAGCGGGTGCTGCGGACGATCCGCCGCTACCTGCAAGCCGGGATGATGGACGAGGGTTGGTCACGCAGCGCAGCGAGGGGACG
>CBDUXZ010000493.1:0-1622 GCA_965371325.1 uncultured bacterium
GAGCCCTGGTATCTCAAGATCAATCCCAACGGCCGCATTCCCACCATCGTCGACAGGGATGAAGGCGACTTCGCCGTTTTCGAATCAGGCGCGATCCTTATCTATCTCGCCGAGAAGACGGGGCGTTTCCTGCCGGCCGATTCCAAAGGCCGATCCGAAGTGATCCAGTGGGTGATGTTCCAGATGGGGGGCGTCGGACCGATGCAGGGACAGGCAAACGTCTTCTTTCGCTATGCCCCTGAGAAGATTCCTTACGCGATCGAGCGTTATCACAATGAGACGAAGCGGCTCTACCAGGTACTTGACACGCGTCTCGCCGATCGCGAGTATCTTGTTGGCGACTACTCGATCGCCGATATGGCGACGTGGCCCTGGGTGAAGCTCCACGGTTGGGCGGGTGTGGAGATCGACGATTTACCGCATCTGCAGCGCTGGATTGATCGCATCGCCGAGCGGCCCGCGGTCCAAAAGGGTCTCGAGGTGCCCGGCCAGATCGATCCCGAAGTCCAGCAGAAGTGGCTGGAAAAGTTTCGAGCGGAGGGGAAGTGAGTTCGGCCGCGGCGGAGGAGGCGCCGAGGCGCAAGCGGCCCGGCGGCAACCCGCGTCTCAGGGTGGATGTTCATCTCGATCCCGGCGAGGGATCGAGCCTTAGGATGGATGCGCTTCGGGGGCTCTCCGCCAGTTATAAAAACATTCCTTCAAAGTATCTCTACGATGCGCGTGGATCGGAGCTCTTCGCGCAGATTTGTGACCTCCCCGAATACTATCCCACCCGGACGGAGCACGCGCTCCTTCGCAGCGTTGCCGACCGGATCATCGTGCTGACCAAGCCCACCGATATCGTCGAGCTGGGGAGCGGTGACGCCAGAAAGACCCGCGCACTCCTTGACGTCGTTGATGCAAACGGGTGTGACACCCGTTACGTCCCCATCGACGTGGGCGAGGGTATGTTGCGGAACACGGCGGCAAGCCTTCTGGAGGATTACCGCTGGCTCACTATTCACGGTATCGTCGGCGACTATGAGCGGCACCTCGCGAAAATTCCGGCGGGCAAGCGAAAGCTCTTCCTGTTTCTCGGGAGCACCATCGGCAACCTCAACCCAAGCTACACCCACGTGTTTCTCCGCAACCTGGCCTCCCACATCGGCCCCGACGATCGTTTCCTCCTCGGCACCGATCTCGTAAAGCCCCGTGCCGTTCTCGAAGCGGCCTACAACGATTCCTCCGGCGTGACGGCCGCGTTCAATCTGAATATGCTGAACGTCCTGAACCGTGAGCTGGATGCCGATTTCGATCCCGACGATTTCGAGCACGTCGCATTCTGGAAGTCCCGCGCTTCGCGCATTGAAATTCAGCTTCGGGCCCGCCGTACCCTCACGGCGCGGGTGGAAAAGCTCGGCCGCAGCTTCCATTTCGCCAAGGGCGAGGCGATGCAGACAGAAATCAGCCGGAAATACACCGAGGCTTCCGTCGCACAGATGCTCCAGGACGCGGGCCTCAAGCTCCGGCACTGGTTTCCCTCCGAGAACAACTATTTTGCCCTTTCCCTTTCCGCTCTCGCCTAAATAAAATAAAGGGGTCCGACCCCATTATTTGAGTAGGATGTACCCATGCGGAAAAAG
>CBDUXZ010000494.1:0-1618 GCA_965371325.1 uncultured bacterium
CTTGAAAACCTAAACCTGCCAGAAAAGATTTGACATATTCATCTTGCCCAAAACCTGAATGAAGTTTACGCCGCTTCGCGATAATAAAATTTCAATATCCCTCCAATCCGTTCGCGGCAGCAAACTTTTCTACCTTTTTCTCTTACTCCCTCTTCGGGCTCAATCAAACGGTTATCCAGCCCCTGGTGGTTCCGCTCCCGGTGATAGTGAGCCACGTAAGCAAAAACAGCTCGACGGAGTGATTTCTCGGAAAAGAATATCATCCGCTCAAGGCACTCCTGTTTGATCGATAGGACGAATCGCTCGGCATATGCATTCAGATTGGGCGATCGCGGCGGCAGGCGAAGGACATTTGTCCCGGATTCCTCCAGGAGACTTCGAAATCCCTCGCAGTACTTCCTGTCCCGATCCATGATAAGGAAGCGCTTGTCCGCCAAGAAGCCACCAGATACATCGGTGAGATTGCGGCCAATCTGCATCATGAACGCGGTATCGGGCTCGGGGGTTAACCCCGCCACCTGAACCCGGCGCGTCGAAAGCTCGAGAACAATGAGCACGTAATACGTGACAAGACGCCCCAGGGTGGCGACTTCCACCGTGAAAAAGTCGACAGCCGCAATGCTTTCCCAGTGAGCTTTGAGGAAGGTGCGCCAAGGCGTTCTCTTTCCCCTTTCGGGAGCAGGGTCTATTCCATGTTCTTTCAGGATATTCGAAATGGTGGTCCTGGATACCTTTTGGCCCAAATTGGCGAGCGAGCCTCGAATTCGGGTGTATCCCCACCGCGGATTCTCCAGTGCCATCCTGACCACCAGCTCGGCAATTTCATTCATAACCCGTGGCCTGCCAGGTCCCCTCTTTGCGCTGTGGTCCCATTTTTTCGCAATCAGTTTTCGGTGCCAGGCAAGGATCGTGTCCGGTGAGGCGATAGAAGCTACTTTCCCCAGGAGCTTCCGGCCGAGCGCCTTTCCCTTCACTGCAAGCCTTCGCCGCTCATTGTCCGTAAATCGAATCCTCTTGCCGCGAAACTTTCCTTTGAGTACGCGGTTCTCTTCGATCAGATAGTCAATCACCTTCTGCTGATTCCGGTTCACCCAGCCGGATAAGGTGATGAGGAGGAATTCCCAGGGCTGCAGGGCTCTGTCCATATGGGCGGATTCAAACCTCTTGTGAGTGGAATGAGAGGAAGAATCTTGGCATCAAAAGGTCTTTTAGAAAAGGGACTTGGGATTCAGATGAATATTTGGACAGGACGGGGTCGAATTATTTGACCCTATGAGAAAAGAAACTACATACCCAGATAATACCTTTTTACTAGTTCATGACCGGCAAGCTCCTCGGTGTCTTTCCCCTCAAACTCGATCTGCCCGTGGACGATGATGTAGCCCCGGTCGGCGATCTTGACGGCCTGGTTGAAGTTCTGCTCGGCCATGAGGACGGTGAGATTGTACTTTTCCTTGAGCTCCCGGATCTTCTGGATCACGCGGCTCACGAAAATGGGGGCGAGGCCGACGGAGGGCTCGTCCACGAGGAGGATGCGGGGGGCCGACATGAGGGCGCGGGCGACGGCCAGCATCTGCTGCTCCCCGCCGCTCATGCTGCAGGCGAGCTGGGATCTGCG
>CBDUXZ010000495.1:0-1608 GCA_965371325.1 uncultured bacterium
GACGATTTCGTCAAGCACTGCGCCCGTGTTCTCGGTTTTGGCTGGGATGGCTTCTCCTTCCAGAATCGCGTGCTGCTGGAGCAGCACGAAGCCATGAAAGCGCGCGTGGACTATCTGATGAAAAACCACAAGGGCCCGTTTGCCGAGTCCATCCACTCGGACTGGGTTCGGGTCCACGAGAATCTGCTGGGCACGAAATACGATCTCACCGCGGAAGACCTGGACTACCGTGTATGGGCAGAAAAGCGCGCCAAGATTATCAAGGAGGCGGGTGAAGAGGCTCGAACGAAGTTTATTGAAAAGCACAAGAAGGGTATGATCGATGCGTTCCCGGCCGTGGATCCGCTGAAAGGGGACGTGAGTGAGGTTGTCGGTAAGATCGTGGAACTCCCTCAGCTTACGTACCGCCGGAATCTCACCGAAGACCTTGGCCGGACCTTCCTTGTCTCAGAATCCGGAAGCGGCGGGCACTACTTCATCGACTGCAATTCGCCGTCGATGGATCGGTTTTATCATGCCCACGATCGTTATCAGGATCAGGTCCGGCCCGATGTCCCGGAGAATTTCCGGCTCATCGGAATCATCCAGAAAGAGCCGAAGATGCTCACATTTCAAAGAAGCTTGGTTACGGGATTGGTGCTCAAGGTCATTGCCGGCAGCGCTGGCGACGACACATATTTCGTGGATCTGACGAGCCCGAAAGAAGGCAAGCCCTCTTCTTTCGCCGGGGAGGATCTGATCAAGCTGAATAATCCAATCCGACTCACCCCCGAGTCTACTCCCCGCGAAATCGTCGAGGCGATGATAGCGGCGACAAAATTTGCCGACCGCAAGCGCTGGGAGAGCCTCTTTGCCAATTGGCAGACGACCCTGCTTGGCGCGAAACGACCTCCGCTCTATTCCCCCGTCGCCTATCACTCTCCGGAGTTACTCGCGCGCGCGTGGGAGAGGTCCCGCCAGGTGATTCTGAAGGAGGTATTCGACGCCCGAGTCGTCAAGGTGGGACGCGTCGAGCGTATTCACACGAAAAATGAGGGAAGTCCCGCTCCCACAATCGATCGCGTGAACGTAACCGTGGATCATGTGGGCCAGTTCGATGAGGAATATCGATCTTTCGTGGATCTCAAGGTCCACCGGATGTGGATCCTGGAGCGCCGCGACGGTGGACCGTGGAAAATCCTGAGCTTTCAATCCCTGTGAGAGAGGCGGATCGAATGAGAGACACACGACTCGGGGCTTCCTCGTATGCCCTGTTTGTTTTCGTTCCTGTCATCCTGTTTGCGGCAAGCCTTTCGATTCACGCCCAGGACTTCAACCAAAACGAAGAAGACCTGATGAGGCAATTGTATTCTATCGGGGGCAGGGAGGAAATAAAGGACGACAAGGAAGCCCTCGAGGTAGTGGAGAAGGTCAGGCAGGGCCTCGAGGAGTACTTCAAGGACATCCAGGGACCATTGAAGAAGGGGTGGGAACTCCTGGAGGAGGACTCCACCGATCGAACGGATCAAGCCGGTGCATGGAAGGACAACTTCGTTCGGGCAGCAAGTGAGGCTTCCGGCGACATCAACGATCTGGCTAAAGAGATTCCCCAAGAAGCCAGATTCGAAG
>CBDUXZ010000496.1:0-1591 GCA_965371325.1 uncultured bacterium
CCTTGGGCTTGGGTTTTGGCAGCCTTTCGGTGGTGCGCTTTATCTCTTCGATGGAATCGAGGAGCCGTGCGTTCTCGACAACGCCCACAATCTGTGTCGCGATGGCGGCAAGAAGATTGGTCTCATCCTGGGTGAACTCGCGTGCGGCGCGGGTCTGCACGACGATGGCGCCCACCGGAAGATGCTTGTCAATCAGGGGGACGGCAAGAAGCGATCGGTATTTTTCTTCGTGGGTTTCCGGAAAGAATTTATACCGGGGGTGGCGGCGGGCGTCGGCGACTGAGACCGGGCGCATGCGTTCAATCGCAAGGCTGGTCAGGCCTTCCCCGAGCTTCATGCGAACGGTGCCGACGGATCCAGAAGAGAGCCCCTTGGTGGCGTTCAGGGCCAGCTCGCCGCGCGCGCTGTCGAGCAGGTAGAGGGACGCCACGTCCGTCCCCATCACCCGCGCCACCTTGGAGACGATGCCCGACAGCACACGATCAAGCTCGTGGCTGCCGGTGATAAGCTTTCCGATTTCCAGGATCGTTTTAAGATGACGATCCGATGCACGCCTTTTCTTCATACCGCCAGCTATCCTCCTGCTCCAAGTCTACCCGGTCTCGCCCACCTGCGCGAACCCGGCACCACGGATGCCCGCGCAACAGGGAGGGGAGTTTCGAGCCGCACCTGAAATCCAGGCGCCCCTGCAGCGGGAGCCTGTTCACACGTATGCTGGATGCGCAGCGTGCGTGAGTCGGCCTAAGAGATATTGAGCAGGGCAAGCAACCAGCGGAAGAAGCGGATGATCAGGTTCGCCTTTTCAACGGGGTCCTTGGCGACGAGCGGAATTTTTCCGACCACCTCCCCATCGAGGAGCGCGACGTAGGTGGCGATCTCCTGCCCGGTTTGGATCGGCGCGGCAAGATCGGCGAGGGGCTTGACCTCGAACCGAAGATCCCGCTCCTGACCCCTTTGAACCAGAATTCGGAAATCGGACCCCGCGAGCGCCATCACTTTTTCGCTCATCCCACGGGGGACATCAACCTCGCTGATGTCCTGGCCTTCTTTTGCGGCGAGATAGTTTCGAAGGTTAGCGAAGCCGTAGCTGAGGAGGCGGGCGGAGTCGCTCGAACGCTTCTTGCCGCTCTTGGCGCCCATCACGATGGAGATGAATCGAATCCCCCTTCTCTCCGCCGTGGCCGCAAGTGCGAAACCCGCTGCCCGGGTGTACCCCGTTTTGAGGCCGTCCACGCCCGAGACTCTTCCCAGCAGCTTGTTCGTATTGTCGAGGCGGAACTTCCCGCCCCGCAGCGAGTCCTGCTTGCGGCCGGTGTACTTGAGGATCGCGGGGTGTTTCACGATCAGCTCCCGCGCCATTGTCATCACGTCTCGCGCGGTGGTCGTGTCGGCCTCCTGCCCGCGCGCGGGCGGCAGGCCGTGGGGCGTGACGAACAGGGTGTTATCCATCCGGAGCTCTCTCGCCCTGTCATTCATGCGGTCCACAAAAGCCTGAGCGTCGCCCGCCAGGAACTCCGCCAGCGCAACGCAGGCGTCGTTGGCCGAGTGAATCGCCACGGCCTTCAGAAGATCGTCGATGCTCATCTCCTCG
>CBDUXZ010000497.1:0-1577 GCA_965371325.1 uncultured bacterium
CTTCCTGGATCATGCCGGCCTCGGCGTTACCGTACCCTCGGGCGCGCTCTCGCAGTCCTTCGTGCTCGAAGCCGTTCTCACGTTCTTCCTCATGTTCGTGATTCTCGGGGTTGCCACAGGCGCAAAAGAGAAGGGCGTCATGGCGGGCGTTGCGGTCGGTGCCGCCGTCTGGCTGGGCGGGTTATTTGGCGGGCCGATCAGCGGCGCTTCGATGAATCCCGCCCGTTCCCTCGGTCCGGCAATCGTCGCGGGGCAGATGACCAGCCTCTGGCTCTACATGGCGGCGCCCGTCCTGGGCGCGTTCCTGGCCGTTCAGGCGTGTAAGTGCGTTCGCGATCCGGGCTGCTGCGACTCCGCCCGGTAGCCCCGGATGCGGAGGTTGACTTGAGCTTCGGTCCCTATGCCGTCCCTCGCGCTAATCTTTAACAAAGGACGGGTCGCATCATGAAAGACGTCCAACCGGGAATTCTTGGGCCGGTTCCCAGACTCGCGCGCTATCTGGTTTTCTCACTCGCGTCGGGCTCGGACGCAGGCCCGGTTCTGCGTAGTTTTTGCGATGCAGCGGATGGCGACAAAACCGTTGTGGGGCTGGGCGGGTCGCTGGTGCGTGCGCTGAACGGCGACATCGATGGTCTCCGCACCTTTCCCGCCTATACGGGGGCGGGATTCGAAGTGCCCTCAACGCCGGCCGCGCTGTGGTGCTGGTTGCGAGGCGATGACCGGGGCGAGCTTGTGCATCGGGCAAGATCAATCGAACGGGCCCTGTCTCCCGCGTTTACGCTGAACGAGGTCATCGATGCATTTCAGTATGGCCCCAGCCTCGATCTCACGGGCTACGAAGACGGCACGGAAAACCCGAAGGGCGAGAAGGCGGCCGACGTTGGCATCGTGCGGGGGAAGGGAAGGGGATATGACGGATCGAGCTTCGTTGCCGTCCAGCAGTGGGTGCACGACCTCGATCACTTCGAGTCGATGAAACGGGAAGATCAGGACAACGCGATTGGCCGGCGTAAAAGTGATAATGAGGAACTTGAAGAAGCGCCCCCGTCAGCGCATGTGAAGAGAACCGCGCAGGAGAGCTTCGACCCGGAAGCTTTTGTGCTGAGGCGGTCGATGCCCTGGGCGGATGAAGGTGGGGAGGGGTTGGTCTTCGTGGCCTTCGGCAGATCTTTCGATGCCTTCGAGGCGTTGCTCAAACGCATGGTCGGTGCCGAAGACGGCATTACGGACGCGCTGTTTCAGTTCACGCGCCCCATCTCCGGCGGCTACTTCTGGTGCCCTCCCGTTGAAAACGGAAAGCTCAACCTGAGCGTGCTCGGTCCGTAGCCGGAATGAGATCGCCGATCGAGGCGCCCTTTTTGCGGATCGCAAGTTGGCATACTTTCACGCCGGGTTCCGCCTGGGAGCGCAGCACGACGAGCTGACCGCCGATCCTCTCCAGCATCTTTCGATCGTACTCCATCATCCTGTAGCAGCCGTCGACATTCCCGGTTCCGCGGTGCGGGCAGTGAATGTGAATCTCTGCGCGGACCGTGTCGTTCTCGATGCCCGTGATAGGAATATCCTCGTTGGAGGGG
>CBDUXZ010000498.1:0-1572 GCA_965371325.1 uncultured bacterium
AGCTTCAGAACGCCTGTGAGATGCAGACCGAAGAGGATGACGATGACGCCGGCGATGCGGCCGAGCACGTAGCGATAGCTCAGCAGAAGCTGGCCCGCGCTTGTTGCGACGGCGCCCATGGCAATGAAGATGGCCGAGAAGCCGAAGATGAAACCGAGGGCGTTCCAGATGACCCGGGGCGGAATGCGGCGGTTCCTCTCGGAATCCGCGATCTCCTCCACCGAAAGCCCTGAGATGTAGGAGATGTAGCCCGGCACGAGCGGCAGCACGCAGGGAGAAGCGAAGGACACAACACCGCCCAGCAGGGCGCCGAAGATTGAGACCTGATCCAAAAGAATTCTCCCTGCCCCCTCATTAGAATCGAACTCATATCATATATAGTTAATCGGATGATCCCTTTCAACATTTGATGCCCCGTATCATCGAACGGATACGGGGGATCTGCGATCACGCGCCCGGCTTTTCCCGGAATCGGGAAAGTCTGCGGCGCCGACCCACCCTTTTGCGGATGAAGTCGACCTAAGTTAATCTGCGATCCGCGCCCGTTGACCAAGGCCCGCCCGGACATCCGGGCCGCCGATCATGGCCGGCAACGAGAGTCGACAAAGAAAGAAGGCCAGCCTTGCCATCCGACAATTCGAAGCCGCCGCGGATCCTCCTCGTGCGGCATGCGGAAACCGACTGGAACAGGTTGAGACGGGTTCAGGGAATCTCCGACATCCCACTGAACCAGCGCGGCCTTGCCCAGGCCGACGCCCTTGCCTCGCGACTCGCCGATGAGCCGGTGAAAACCGTCTACGCCAGCCCTCTCCTGCGATCACGCCAGACGGCCGGGGCGATTGCCGCACGCCACGGGCTCGAGGTGGAGATCCTGGATGATCTCGCGGAATTCGATCAAGGCGTTCTCGAGGGGCGTTACCTGCGGGACATCGCGACCGAGTATCCCGATCTGCTCGCCGCCTTCGCGAAGGATCCCGCCGAAGTACGTATCCCCGGGGGTGAAACGATGGCCGAAGTTCAGGTCCGGGCGTGGCGCGCCTTCGGTCTCATCGCCGACCGGCATGACCACGGCAGCGTGGTGGCGGTTTCACACAACATGACGCTCCTTACGCTCCTCTGCCGTTTCCTGGGGATGACGCTGACGCACTTCAGGCGGCTCACGCAGAGCTCGACCGGGCTCACGGTTCTCGAGAGAGGATTTCAGGGACTACAGCTTCGCGTGTTGAACGACATCTCCCATCTCCCGGAGGATATCCGCCCCCTGGAGCCCGGCGTGCAGCCGGGGAACCCGAAAGAAGACCGGGGCGCCGGGTCACAAGGCGACGCGTGATGATCAGCGTGACGCTCTACAGCGACTTCATCTGCCCTTACTGTTATGTGGGCGAGCACGGGGCGGCGCCAGCGCTCGAGGCTCTGGCTCTCACGCTGGACTGGCGAGGTTACGAAATTCATCCCGAGATTCCTGCCGATGGCA
This sequence comes from uncultured bacterium, assembly GCA_965371325.1. Classification (GTDB taxonomy): domain Bacteria; phylum JAUYMQ01; class JAUYMQ01; order JAUYMQ01; family JAUYMQ01; genus CBDUXZ01. Next base: position 1,475 of record CBDUXZ010000498.1, read on the forward strand.
TTTCAGCGCAGCGCCTCCGGGAGCTCGGGCTGGGGGACCGATGGCGGCGGATCGAATCTTTCGCTGACGCGGCGGGGGTGCCGATCAATCGTCCGCCG
>CBDUXZ010000499.1:0-1561 GCA_965371325.1 uncultured bacterium
GGAAATCCGGTCGAGTTCAGCATCCTGCAGATCGCCGGGTAGTTCAAGGATTTGACGGGGTCATCTTCCTCCATCGAATACAATCCGCTTCCTGTAGTCGATCCCAAGGTACGGCAACCGGACATCTCCCTGGCGATGAAGGTGCTGGGGTGGTCGCCGGAGATAAACCTCGATGAGGGGCTCCAAAGAGCCTACGCCTATTTCCTGAAAGTTCTCAAAGCCGCAGATCCGGCCACGGACGCCCCAGGGTGACCGGTGAACCCCCAATATTGAGCCTATGAGCACACCTCCGAGAAGCAATATCAGGAACTTCTCTATTATCGCGCACATCGATCATGGCAAGTCGACGCTCGCGGATCGAATTCTCGAGATCACGGGTGCGCTTACCGCCCGGGAGATGAGCGAACAGGTGCTCGATCAGATGGAACTCGAGCGGGAGAGGGGTATCACCATCAAGGCGCAGAGCGTTCGCCTCTCCTACCTCGCCCGGGACGGTCAGACTTATACGTTTCATCTCATCGATACGCCCGGGCACGTTGACTTCTCCTACGAGGTCAGCCGGAGCCTCTCCGCCTGTGAGGCTGCGGTGCTTGTGGTGGACGCTTCGCAGGGAGTTGAGGCCCAGACGCTCGCCAACGTATACAAGGCCCTCGACGCCAATCTGGAAGTCATTCCAGTCTTGAACAAGATTGATCTTCCGGGGGCCGATCCGGAGGGGACGCGTGCGGAGATTGAAGAAGTGATCGGACTCGACGCAAGGGACGCGCTTGCGATAAGCGCGAAGGAGGGGAAGGGGATTCGTGACGTGCTCGAGCGGATCATCGAGCGCGCACCACCGCCGTCCGGAGACCCCCAGGCACCTGTCAAGGCGCTTGTTTTTGACTCATGGTTCGATGTCTATCAGGGCGTCGTTGTTCTCGTCCGGGTATTCGAAGGGGTTATCCGGAAAGGGATGAAGATTCAGCTCATGTCGAGCGGCGAGGAGTTTGAGGTTCTCAAGCTCGGAATCTTCACGCCGAAGCCGGTGGAGTTGGAGACGTTGTCCGTGGGAGATGTGGGCCTGGTTGTAGCCGGAATCAAGGACGTGGCACTCGCCCGGATCGGAGACACGATCACCGACGCCGATCGCCCTGCGAAAGCTGCCTTCCCGGGCTTTAAGATCGTGAAGCCGATGGTCTTCAGCGGGCTTTACCCCGTTGATCCGAACGATCATGCCGCGCTTCGGGATGCTCTCGATAAATTGCGGCTCAACGATTCTTCATTCTCAAGCGAGCCGGAAACTTCGATCGCACTTGGCTTCGGTTTCCGCTGCGGGTTCCTGGGGCTTCTCCATATGGAGATCATTCAGGAACGACTGGAACGAGAGTACGGACTGCAACTGATCATAACCGCCCCCACGGTGCCCTATCGGGTCGTCAAGTCGACCGGGGAAACGATGGAAGTCGACAACCCGGCACTCCTTCCGGAGGGCGGTCTGATCGATCGGATAGAAGAGCCATTGATCACGGTGACGATACACGTTCCTCCCGATCATATCGGGGCGGTGCTGAGTTTGTGCGAG
>CBDUXZ010000500.1:0-1543 GCA_965371325.1 uncultured bacterium
ATGCGTGTCGAGGAAGTAGCGCTGTCCGAAATGCCGCACCGGGATCGACGTTACCTTGAGATTTCCGATGCGTACTTCCTCTCCAAGACCGACCTCGGTAACGTTCCTGAGCCCGGCGCGCCTGGGCAGGTCACCGACTCCCCGGGGGCAAACGATCGCCGTGTCTTTCTTGAAGCGCTTGAGAGTCGGAATGTCGCAGTGATCCAGGTGCGCGTGTGACAAGAGAATCAAGTCGATCTGCGGGAGTCTTGAAAACGCTACGCCCGGTTCAACGAGCCGGCGCAGCAGAAGGATGCGGCTGGCAAAAATGGGATCGGTGATCACATTCATGCCTGCCGTCTGGATCAGCGCCGTGGCATGTCCGATGTAGGTGATGCCGGTCTGATCGGGGGTGACAGGCTCGAGGGTGAACTGGCGGGGGACCTGGCGCATGGGCATGAGCATCGTGAACGCCATCTTTCGCGCCACGCGCCCTCGCGTCATCACCCCCTTGGGACGCCGTCCGAAGGGCCGCCCGCTTCTCATATATTCCCGTTCAGCGATGATTCGCTCCCGCCGGCCATCCTAGTGGTCCAGTTCATAAGTACGGTGACGTATCGGCTGCCCAGACGTTAGCGTACTTACGAATTGGGCCACTTGGCTCCCCTGCGAAGAGCGTCCGCCGGCTCCTCTCCCCGTTCCTCGGCCTCTACGAAGTAGGAGATCACCTCTCGCAGATCGCTCCCCAGGTTCACATAGAGGGTCTCGAACTGCGGTAGGTCTCCATAATAACGCCGGTGCCCGAGAATGAGGGCGTTGTTCCACTCGGCCTCTGCGAACCCATCATACCTGTTGTGAGAGAAGCTTTCCTGAAGTTCCTTGAAGGCGAGTTTCTCCTCCCGGAAGATCTCGGCGCGCCGGATGAGCATCCGCTCGCGGCGCCATGGCCCGCTGTACAACGCTTCGAGCCGATCGGATAGCGCGCCGACGAAGCGCCCGAAGGCCAGCTCTTCGCGAAATCTCGCCTCTGCCTCCGCAACCAGAGGAGAGTCGGACCCATAACGCGCCTCGAGAAAGGCGAGGCCCCCCTTATGTCCCACAAATGTCGCGAAACCCTCATTGAAATCGACCTTCCCCTTGACGAAGTGCGTCGCGTGTGTGAGCTCGTGCAGAATAAGCTCCGGGAGTATCGATTCCGGGTAGCGGAGAAAGGTGGAGAAAACCGGATCCGCGAAATAGCCCAGGGTGCTGTAGGCGGCCACCGGCCGGAGGTGGGTGTCGAAGCCGCGCCGTGCCATGCGGTTCGCCTCCTCGCGGGCACGTTCGCGAGAGAAGTACCCCTTGTAGGGGACGCGCCCGATCAGTGGGAACCACCATTCGTAGGACTCGAGCTTTGTCTTCTCCGCGGCCATTACGATCCAGGAGACCGCCTCCCTGTTCAGCTTCACGTAGCTGTTGAAGTTGTCCGTGCGAGTCAGCCCCATCCTCTCCTCGCCAAACCGCTTCACTTCCTGCACGACGAGCAGCATCGACTTGTCCCGGGGGGCGAAACCGGGATCCTGCA
>CBDUXZ010000501.1:0-1525 GCA_965371325.1 uncultured bacterium
GACCTAAATCGCGAGACCACCGGCGAGCAGGATGACCAGCCCCCACGCCGCCCAGCCGGGTATCCCGCCGTAATTGACCATCGTCACCTGGACCCACCAGATGATGAACGCATAGGCGATGAAGCCCGTGATGAACCCCAGCGTGAAGGATTCGCTCCCGTCCTTTCCCTCGAGCACCCAGAGAAGGGGGAAAAGCGCGATCCACGCCAGCGCCTCAAACCCCAGGGGGGGGAACGTGCTGGCCAGCATCAGTCCGGAGAGGACGGCGTAACCCAGATCCCGGCCCCTCATTCACGCTCCTCCGGCGCCTGCTCCACCTCCGCACCCTCCCGGCTGCCCAGGTGTTCGCGGATCGCCGCGACGACGCGGGGCGTGATCCCCTCCACCTCGAGAAGCCGCCCGTCGCTCGCCTCAAGGACGCCGCGCAGGCTCCCGAAGGAGCGGAGCAGATTCCTGCGGCGCTTGGGGCCCAGCCCCGGCACATCGTCGAGCCCGCTCCGGATGTCGGATTTCGTCCGGCTGCTGCGGTGATAGGTCACGGCGAAGCGGTGCACTTCGTCCCGGATGCGCTGGAGCAGGAGCTTTTCCGGGCTCCCCTCTTTCATGCGCACCGGCTCTGATCGGCCGGGGAGGAAGATCACATCCTGATCATCCGGGTTGTCCGCCGTGCGCCCCTTCGATATGGACGAGAGGGCCACGTCGGCGACGCCCACTTCCTCGAGCGCCCCGGCGGCGGCGGAGAGCTGTCCCTTGCCGCCGTCGATGAGGATGAGGTCGGGCATCTCGCTTCCCTCGTTGACGAGCCGCTCCATGCGCCGCGAGACGATCTCGCGCATGGAGGCGAAGTCATCCGCATGGCCGCCCACGGTGCGGATTTTGTAGCGCCGGTAGCCGTCTTTCTGAGGGCGTCCATTCTGAAACGTCACGCTCGCTCCCACGATGTTGCTCCCGTGAAGGTTAGAAATATCGAACGCCTCGATGTGCACCGGCAGATCCTCTATCCCGAGCGCCCGCCGGATCGCCTCCAGCGTCGCCTGATCTTTCGTTATCCGCTCGGTCTCGCGCTCCAGCGACTCGCCCGCGTTCTCACAGGCCATCTCGACGAGCCGCCGCTTCCCGCCGCGCCGGGGATGGGCGACGCTTACCTTACGGCCTCTCCGCTCCGAGAGCCACCGCGAGATGACTTCAACGTCCGGCGCCGCCGCAGGGAGGAGCACCTCACCCGGCAGGTAGGATTGGCCCATGTAGTACTGCTTCACGAAACCTGACACGACCTCGCTGTCGGGCACTTCCTCTTTCGCCGTGATGGTGAAGCCCTGATCGCCGAGGAGCCTTCCGCCGCGCACGAAGAACAACCGGAAGTATACTTTGTCCCCCTTCCGGTGGAGCCCGAGAATATCCTGCTCCCCGCCGCGCACGGAAACCACTCCCTGTTCCTGCTGCTCGAAGACGCTCTCGATGGCCTGAATCTGATCGCGCACCTTGGCGGCCTGCTCATACCGGAGCGCCTCAGAGTGCTCTTCCA
>CBDUXZ010000502.1:0-1501 GCA_965371325.1 uncultured bacterium
CCGCCGTAATGAGGTTCATCATGGATTCGCGCTCCAGAAGGCGCTGAAGCTCTTCTGTCCGCTGCTTGACCATTCCCTCCAGCGCCTCTGTTCGCGCCTCAAGCTCATGAACATCCTTTTGCCGAACGCGCGCGGTCACATGAAGGGTCAGCGCGAAGAGGACCTTGTAGGCAAGGGGGCTTTGGCGGGCGAGGAGTTTCTTCAGCGGAGCCCGATCGAGGCGGAGCAGGTTTGCATTGGTTGATGCCTTCACGGTTGCAGAGCGCCTTTGCCCTTCAAGCAGCGCGAGCTCACCGAAGATGGTTCCTGCACCCAGCTCAGTGACGGGAATTTCCTCCCCCTCAGGAGTCCGGCGCATGATCTCGACATTTCCGGAAGCGACAATATAGAGAGAGTCCCCCTCCTCCCCCTCGCGGATGATGACCTCGCCCGGCGCCACGACGACTTCCTCAACCATGCCGGCCAGCAACGCGATGTCGCTGCTATCGAGCGCCAGATCCGCATCGATGGTGCTGGGGAGCATCCGCCCGGCCCCCATCGTGTTCCGAAGCACCTCTACAAATTCGGCTTGCTCCATGGCACCAGCTCCCGGGGATTCCCCCTACCGCCCTGGAACATCCGGCGGCCCTGCTCTTACTTTACCAATTCTCGCCAAAGGGGCGCACATCCACCTCGAAGGTCCAGGCCGACCTGTCCTGTTCCACCAGGTGCATGACCGTATCGGCGATGGCGTCCGGCTTGAGGAAAAACTCGTCGGGGCGATCGCCCAGGAACTCCCGTGTACGCGGCATATCGATGACCCCGTCCACGACCACGTAGCCGACATGTATCCCCTTCGGTCCGAGAAGCCGCGCCATGGACTGCGCAAGCACGCGCTGGGAAGCCTTTGCCGGCGCGAAGCCCGCAAAGTTCGCCCCGCCGCGCAAGGCTGCCGTGGCCCCGGTTACGACGATCACACCGTTCCCCGCCTCGAGCATATCGCGCGCCGCCTCCTGCCCGCAAAGCAGAAGCGCGAGTGTGTTCGTGCGCCAGCTCTCCTCGAACATCTCGGGGGTGATATTCAGAAAATCTCCGAAAAGGCCGCTCCCCGCGTTATGGAGGAGCACGCTGATCGCACCCAGGTCACCCCGAATGCGGGCGAACGTCTCCGCCACCTGCCCGGGATCCGAAACATCGGTGGCGTAGCCTTTTGTCCCGGGAATCGATCCTTCCATCTCCTTCAGCCGATCGGCGGACCGCGCGAGCATGGCCACCTCGTAGCCGGCCGCTGCGAATTTGCGGCTGAAGGCAGCCCCGTTTCCTGGTCCGACACCGGTAATCACGCAGACACGAGATGCCACTCCTAACTCCCTTCTGACGAAAACACGGCTTAGGCCGCAGCGTTGTCTTTCAAGATAAACCCCTCTCGTGAATCAGGGCGTGGCCGATTCGTGCGGCGTTGCGTGTGCGGGTTGTTCAATGGTGAACTATAGAGGAAGAAGGCGCTCCTGGCGACAGAGGC